>JAQWJE010000046.1 GCA_029248525.1 Candidatus Binatia bacterium | reverse complement strand
CACGAACCAGTCGGTTCTTGGCTTTCCTGTGGAAGGCTTCGTTGGCCTGCCGGCAACCGGCCTGGTTCTTCAGACCTATCAGAATGGCAACGCCGGTGGCACGTACGGCAACGCGATTCCGATGACGTCGAATCAGCAGATCATCATGTTCGGTCAGAGCAGCTAAGACTGATTCAACACAGCAACGCCTGACTCTGTCAGGCGGGTGGGGCCGCACTCCTTCGGGGGTGCGGCCCTTTCTTTTTGTGCCTGACAAGAGCACTCCCCACCAGTCTCCCCTGCGGCGAATAGGGGCCGAGTCCCGTGTGGCCTTGAGCTGAATGCCGGCATGATCGAGTATAATCCCGTTCAGCAGGAGGTGGCTGACCGTGCTTGCACCGCACTGCCGGCCCGCTTGCGTCCCTACATGGGAACGCGGATGGTCCCTGCCAGGATCGGGACTTGAGCAATTTCGCTGCAACGCGCCAATCCGCGATCGGGCTTTCTCCGCACGGCTTTTATTCGGGAACTCGTGGACGTGCCCGAGCACCTCGAGGACCACGCAAGGCTCGCCCGATGCCATCTCTATATCGGATTCAGAGGGACTGAGACCGCGAGATCGTTCCAAGCGGCCTGAGCGATTCGAGGCCCCCGGCGGGTCGACTGCGGAGCACGCCATAATGCCTGCCTGGGTAACAGGCCACGTCCGGGCAATACGATGGTGAAACCCCACAAAAAAGGCCCCACCCGAAGGTGGAGCCTTTTAAAACTTGGTCACTCTTCCCCCGGCTAGCTGCCGACGGTAGCGGAATAACCTCTGAAATCAATACTGTACAACAGCATAAACCCTGTAATTCCGGCAGACTTTCTCGCCAGGTTGGCGTACGCCCTTGGCTTCGGTGGCTTTGAGAACGTAAAGCCCAGGCGGCGCCAGATTCTGGTCTTGCCAGGTGAAGCCGGCTGCGATCCGCAGGTCCGGGGCGCGGCTGCGGATGCTTTGCAGCTGTGCCGGGTTGACGGTGCTCTCGGCCGGGACTGTTGCTTCCAACACCATTTGCTCGCAACCGTGGTCGTTGTAGAGGCCGGATACGTGCAGTAACAGCTTGAACGCATTGCCTCCGCTCTCGGGCAGCCGAAGGCAGAAGTATTTGGTCTCGTTGGGGTCGAAAATGACGCTGTCGAAGCCAACAACATTTTCGGCGAGATTCTGGGTCAGCCATTTTGCCCCGATCGGGCATTCTCCCTGGTCGATGATCGGCGTCGGCGTCGGTTCCGGCGTCGGGGAGGGAGGGGTTGGCGGAGTTGTCCCGTCCATCAGTGCATTGAGCTGGTCGCAATCCTCGATCTCCCACGAGAATCCAGCCTCGGGGTAGTTCTTGTCCGGCCAATACCACACCATTTTGCCGCAACTCTTGCCGCCAATGAAAAAATCGCCCTCAATATTACGCTGCTCGGACTGGGCAACGGCGACAGCCGCTCCACCAAGCAAGACGAGAGCCGACCCCATGATCGCACTTTTGAGCTTTAACATCCCCTGAATCCTCCCTAGCGCGGCCGAGTCAACGTCGGCACCTAGCGCTCCCCTCGGTTTCACTATACTGCAGTAGCGATAGAAGTGTCAATTTATGATGAGCCTTCCGGACGGTTCCGGTATCAAGATGGAAGCAAGAAGCATGCTAGACGCAGGTGGCTTTGGGACCCGCATTTTGGAGACTTTTGGATGTTCATGGAGTCAGGATCTTGTCGGAACGGCGCAAAATTGGCGCTAGGGTGCGCGGGCGCTGTGCGCGTTGCGGTGTTGTGTTCATCCTCGTGAAGGAATGGGAAAGGAACAAGGTACGAGTCTCGTGATTTCGGTTGTGTTTATCAGTTTGAGGGTAGTGTTAGGGCTTGCGTTCGCGGCATGTCTGGTCGTCCCGGTAGAGGCAGCGGAGGAGTTGGTCGCGGAGATCGAGGGGCAGAAGTACCTCACCTCGGATGTGCGTGCCGCCTATATTGCCGATAATCCGGACTTGATTGCGCAAGTTCGTTACGACGACAACGCAGCCCGGACATTAGCCTTGGACTGGTACCGTGCACAGCTTTTTGCGCGGGGGGCGAGGGATGATGGTTACTTCGAGTCCAACCCGGAGAAGGTGGCTCTTGCGAACAAGACTCGTGACCAGTTTCTGGCAGCCGATTATCTGACCTGGCTCATGGGAACCAAATACAAGCCTGCGGACATGGAACTGAAGCAGTTGTACAAGTTGCAGCCGGGACTTTGTGCGTCCTCGGGTCGGGTTCGGCTGGCTCGTGCGGGTGTTCTCTGGGGCAAACATGCTTCGCCCGAAGAGATCGCGGCGGCCGAAGCCCGGTTTGCCAAGATTCAGGAAAGATTGGCTGCGGGCGAAGCTTTTGCCGTGGTTGCGGACGATGCTTCCGATTTTCGCACGGTTGGCACCGGTGGCGATTCGGGTTGGGTGGACATCCAGACCCTGCAGGGAAACGAGATGGGCGAAGAGGTTCTTGCATTGGCCCCGGGGGAACGAAGCAACGTGATCAGTCTGCCCCAGAGTCGGGGGCTCATCGAGATGCTCGACGTTGAAGGTGCCGGGACCTTGCTCTTCGAAGACTGCCGTCCGCGGCTTGCGGAGGCACTATCGCAGCGTTTTCGGGCCGACGTCCGCCGTCGTCGAATCGATGAGCTTGCCGCGAAATACAAGGCGTCGATGAATCTGGATGCCTTCATCGCGGTCGTCCGATCGATCCATGCTCCCGAAGACCCTCGTGTGCGGGCAAGTCAGCCCTGAG
This sequence comes from Candidatus Binatia bacterium, assembly GCA_029248525.1. Lineage (NCBI taxonomy): Bacteria > Candidatus Binatota > Binatia (SeqCode) > Binatia bacterium. The sequence goes on along the minus strand of JAQWJE010000046.1, from coordinate 92,512 downwards.
CGGCCTCCGTTTTGGATGAGGTCGTTCTTCGGGCCAGAGGCCTGACCAAGAGGTATCCACTCACTGCTGCGGCGTCTGCGAAACCCGCAAGCCCTTTGTCGGAGCAACCAGGATCCTTTGACGCTCTGGCCGAGGTCTCCTTTTCGCTCCAAGCGGGTGATACGCTCGGTTTGATTGGGCGCAATGGGGCGGGGAAGTCGACGCTTCTGGGCGTGCTCGCCGGTACGATTCAACCCACGCAAGGGACGGTCGAGACACAAAGGCGTGTTGCCAGTCTGCTTGACCTCGGCACGGGGTTTCACCCGCTCGAGACGGGTCGTCAAAACGCCGAGAGCATGCTGTCGCTCTATTTGCGGATGTCGCGGCGGGCTGCGAGCGGGCAGTTGTCTGCCGTGCGCGAGTTCTCCGGGTTGGCGGATCGCTTTGAGGACCCCATCCGGACCTACTCCGATGGAATGCGGCTGCGGCTCGCGTTTGCGACTGTCTCGGTTCTGCAACCCGAGATTCTGATTACCGACGAAGTTCTGGTGGTCGGGGATGCCGAATTTCAAAACCGATGTGAGCGTTGGTTCGATGCGTTCCTCGCTGGCGGCGGGACTCTGGTTCTCTGTTCGCACGACCTCGGCCAAATAGGACGCCTCTGTCGTCGAGCCCTCTGGTTGGAGAATGGAGAGACTGCGGCGCTTGGTGAAACCGCAGACGTGGTCCGGGCCTACCGGGAGTCGTTGGGGGCCATCGATAACGACGACTCCGCGGCTGCGGGGGTAGAACACGACAGCGGCACGAAGTCCGGGTTGCCGTTTGAGGTGACCCGCTTGTCTCTGCGCGACACAGCGGGGAGCGAGTGCCACGAGCTGCCCGCCGGGAGCGCCGCGCGCATATCAATTGATGTGGCAGCGCCGGCTGGTGTTCCGAATGTCTTTTTGGGGATCACGACGGCAGAACTCGTCCCGGTATACGGCGTCGCCAGTGATATGGACGGGGTGCAGCCCGAAAAGATTGCGCCCGGCCTCTACCGGTTCGAGCTGAGCTTTCCGGATCTGCCGCTGCTGCCCGGAGGCTATCGATTGCGCGCCCATGCTCTCGATGAGACCGGAACGCGTCTGTACGATACTGTCCAAATCGAGTTTCGTGTGCAGGGCGAAATACCGCCGGGGCCTCGTGGGCTGGTCGGCCTGCCACACCGTTTTCTGCCACAGGAGCCAGCATGAAAATTCTGGTCGTTTTGGGGACGCGGCCCGAGGCTATCAAGATGGCGCCCGTGATTCTCGAGGCGCGCGAGCGCGGCGTCGAAACCATTGTCTGTGTCACAGCACAGCATCGCGAGATGCTGGATCAGGTTCTGGGTCTCTTTGCGATCCAGCCGGAAATCGATCTTGATCTCATGGAGCCGGATCAAACATTGGCGTCTCTCACCGCGCGTGCGCTGTTGGCTCTGGACAAAGTGCTCGCTGACATCGCCCCGGATTGGGTATTGGTGCAGGGCGATACCACGACCGCCATGGTCGCGGCCCTGGCGGCCTTCTACCGGAAAATTCCGGTCGGCCATATCGAGGCAGGGCTGCGCACCGGAGACCTCGCCCGGCCGTTCCCTGAAGAACTCAATCGACGACTCGCGGATGCCGTCAGCGGACGACATTTTCTGCCGACTCCACAGGCGCGCGAGAATCTTCTTTCCGAAGGTTTCGCTTCGGAAACGATGGCCGTGACCGGCAATACCGTCGTGGATGCGCTGCAATGGGTTCGCCGCCAGCCTGCTGTGGCAACCGCGGCCCTCGGACTGCCGGAGTTTGGCGCATCGGCCCGACTCGTTCTGGTGACGGCACATCGCCGCGAAAGTTTCGGTGCCGGGATGCAGTCGATCGCACGCGCGCTGGAGCAGATCGTCGACCAAAACCCCGATGTGCAGATGGTCTACCCGCTGCACCGCAACCCGAATGTGCGTCGGGTGATGGAGGAAGCACTCGGTGCGGTCGAGCGGATTCATCTTTTGCCCCCCCTGGACTACCTTCCCTTCGTGCAGTTGATGGCCGGAGCGACATTGATCTTGAGTGATTCGGGGGGAGTGCAGGAGGAAGCCCCCTCTCTCGGCGTGCCGGCGCTTGTATTGCGCGAGACAACCGAGCGCCCCGAAGCCGTGGCCGCAGGTGCGGTCCAATTGGTGGGGCTCGATGAGGAGACGATCGTGCGCGAGGCCAATATCCTGCTGCAGGACCCGGCCGCGCATCAGATGATGGCGGTGGCCGTCAATCCCTATGGCGACGGTCAGGCATCGGCACGAATTGTGTCCATCCTTCTCGACGAGCCTTGGGCGGAGTTCCGACCGTGAGCGCCCCGATGTGGTTGGGGGCCGGGCTGTTGTTTCTCCTCGGCGGTCTTCTCGGCTGGAAGCGGCCGGCCTGGACTCTGCCGGTCCTGATCGTTCTGATTCCCTGGCGGGTGCCTTTTTTCGAGGACTTCTATCCGGCGATTCCCTTTTTTCTTGGCTCTCTGCTCGGGCGCGGCGAGGCGATCGTCAAAATGCTGGCCGAGCAGCGTTTTTTTCTGATCGCCACCCTGTTGTTTCCGATCTGGCTGGTGGCCTCATCGGTTTGGGCATTGCAACCCGCTTTTGTGTCGGGGTTGTTGCTGAAATGGTTGGTGGTTGTGGGCGCGGCATGGCTGGCGGCCACAGACGAGAGTCAGGATCCGCGTCTGCTGGTTCTGGCGATGGTGGTTGCCATTGTTCCCCATGCTCTTTGGGCATTCTCCGAGCGGATGCATTGGATTGTGCCGCTCGGCGACCCCGCCGGCCTGAAGATGAGGGTCATCGATTTTCAGGATAATATTCGCGGCAAGGCGCTCTTCTGGCACCCGAACCGGCTTGCCGAATTTACCGAGCAATGCGGGTTGGTACTGGTGGGCGCCGGCCTCGCCGGAGTATTGCCTCGGATGGCAGCTATGGGTGTCGTTGCGGCGTGCGCTGCCGCGTGGGCGACGGGTTCTACCGGCGGTATGGCGACTATTTTTGGCGGGGCTGTTGTCTGTGCCGGTTGGATGCGCATTTCTGACAAGGCGCGTCGGGATGCGATTCCTGTCCTGCTTGCCGCCGGCCTCGGCGCACTCTTGATCGGCGTATGGGCTTTTCAATCGCATGGCGGGATCGGGTCGAGACAGATCATCTTTGATTTTGCGCAGGAGCAGATTGCCCTGCGGCCGTGGCTCGGTGCGGGCGCGGGTAATTGGTCCTTGCTGGTCGGCGGTTCTTCTCTCGAGATCAGTCGTTTCTGGTTTCTCGGGCACGCGCACTCCCTGCCTTTGCACCTTTGGGTCGAACTCGGATTGCCGGGGGTAATCCTCGTTGCCTTTTTCTTCCTCGGGCCGGTGATTCGAGCGCAAGGTGCCTTTGCCCGAGTGAGCGGAGCGTGGGCTGGCATCGGCACCGGGGCCAGCTTCGCGGTGCTCGGGATCCTCGCCCATAATCTTGTGCATTATTTCCTGCGAGATCCTGTGGATGGCTTGATGACCGGCATCGTTCTCGGATTGGTTGTTTCGGTGGCACGCCGCGCTGCGCTCTCACCGGATGCCGCCGCGGAAGCTTCCGCGTGAGTCGGGTGGCGCTGGTCGGGCCGATCCATCCTTTGCGCGGAGGGATCGCCCTGCACACGGCCCGTTGGGCGAGCGCTCTCCGGCGAGCCGGACACGAGGTGCAGGTGTTCAGTTTCGAGCGCCAATATCCGGGGATCCTGTTCCCGGGCACGACGCAATTCGACGCGGATGATCCGGTTTGCGACCTCGGCGATCCGCCCCCGCAGGCAATCCTCGACTCGATCGGCCCGCGGAGCTGGCAAGCCACAGCCCGTGCCCTGCAGGCGTATGGACCCGACGTGCTCGTGCTGCAGCGCTGGCATCCTTTTTTTGCCCCAGCGCTGAGCTGGTTGGCACGTGACCTGCGCAGAGCGGGTGTTCGGATCGTGTGGATGGTGCATAATGCGCGGCCACATGATGGCCCGGCGTGGCTCTGGGGACCACTGGCAAGCCTTGGCTACGAATCGGGGGACCTCTGCCTTGCTCACGCCGCAAGCGAATCGCGCACGCTGCGGGATCTGGGCGTCTCGGGTCCGATCGAGACTGTCGAGCATCCCGCCCCCGAGGCCGGGGAGAGGCTGACGTCAGCCGAAGCACGTACCTCGTTGGCGATCGATGCTGAAGCGATCGTATTCTTGTTCTTTGGTCACGTTCGTCGCTACAAGGGCGTGGAAGTCCTTCTCGAGGCACTCGCTCCATTGGGAGGGCATGCCCGGCCATGGCGAGCCTTGATTGTTGGCGAGTGGTATTACGATCGCGCACCCGCAATGTCTTATATCGAATCGGCGGGGCTGGCCTCACAGGTCGAGGTCGTCGACGACTTTGTTTCCGAGGCCGAGGCCGCGAGATATTTTGCAGCATCGACCGTCGTGGTTTTGCCTTATCGGGAGGGCACCCAGTCGGGCGTCGTGCCGCAGGCATTCGCCAATCGTCGTCCGGTGATCGCGACCGATGTGGGTGCGGTCGCCGCAGCGATTCGTGACGGCGAGAACGGGAGGGTGGTTCCTGCGAATCAGCCGCTGGCTCTGGGGGAGGCCCTGCGCGAGGTTCTCGACGGCAAGAAATTCTCCGACGCGTCGATTACCGCTGCTTCGGCAGCCGCGTCCTGGGAGCCGATGGTGGATATCGTTGTCGGCGCGATCCGGGATACCGCGACCGACTGAGTCGACTGGATCGAGCTCCGACCTTTGCGGCAAATGCCGGCCCGGCGGTGGGCAGAGCCGCGAACCCGCGCGATCCTGAGAGACTTCTGTGGCGTTCGTATGCATGGTGTCGCCGAGTCTGCCAAAACCAATATGTGCAAAAGGACGCCAACCAGCCAGGGCCGGATATCAGTGTTCTGGTCTCGAGCTACAATCACGCGTTGTTCGTCGAGGGGGCGATTCGGAGCTGCCTGTTGCAGGAGGGCGTTTCGCTCGAGGTCATCGTCGTCGACGATGGTTCAACCGATGGCTCTCCGGCCCGGATTCAGGCGGTCGAAGACCCTCGTTTACGGGTGTTTTTACAAGAAAACCGGGGGCTCTCGCGTGCTCTGAATCGGGCTCTCTCCGAGGCTCGCGGACGCTGGGTGAAATTCCTTCCCTCGGACGACCGCCTCTTGCCCGGCTGCCTGGCAAGGCAATTGGCCGCGGCGGCGGGCAGCGTCGCATCGTTCTGTCTACCCGAGGTCGTGGATGCGGATTTACGGTCGCTACCGGACCCCGCTCCTCAGGCATGGTTTGATATGCCCACCGCCACGGGCCCTCAGGTGGCGATCGATTTGCTGGATCGCAACTGCCTTTCGGCGCCCTGTGGTTTATTCTCGCGAGAGGCGGCGCTTGAGGCCGGGGGCTTCGATCCCTCGATGCGCATCGCTCAGGACTACGACCTGTGGTTGCGCCTGGCTTCGCGCGGCGACCTTCATCGCTTTCCCGATCGTTTGGTGCAGGTGCGCTGGCACGGCGCCAATCAAAGCGGTGCCGTAACGAGCGCGAGCGAAGGCGAGCGAGCGCTGGCTTTGGTTCGGGCTCTGCGCAGAGATGGTCTTGCCGGTTGGCGGGAACGGATCGAATCGGCGGGCGCGAGTGCGGGCGAAGCCTTGCGGCTTTTACTGCTGGCTTTGGTGGATTCCGGCTTGCCGCAAGTGCGACCCTTCGCCTGCGAATTGGCGATCGAGATCCGGGAAGCCGGGGATGAGCTGGCCTCGGAACCTCGATTGAATGAATTCTTTACGGACAGCCCCGAGCTCTTGCGGCCCGGCCCCTGGGGTGGACTGTCGAAAGGGCCCTCCTCATGAGCGGGAGTTGGTGGCGGCGGCTCCGGTTCCGAGACGGCGGGGCGAAGGAAGTTCACGAGCCCTCGGTTCCTAGAGAGGTGGTGCCCGAAGAATGGCTGGTCCTTGCGCCCTGCCGGGAGGTCTCGCTCCGGGCCCGGGGATGGTTATCCGGTCTGGAGGCTCCGGGCCGGGTTCTCTTCTGGAGTGCCCCCGAGGAGCTCGAGGCGCCGCCGGTTCCCGCTGAGCGGGTTTCGTTCGGCATTGCGGTCTGGCGCGATTGGTTGAGCCGCTCCGACGCGCGGTTGCGTGTGCTGATCCTTTTGCCAGCGCCTGAGTGTGTGGCCTTTGCGCGTGAGGCCGCTGCCGCAGGCGCCCGGGTGATCTACGACAAGCCCGCGCCGATCCTTTTCGCGGGCCCGGAGCGCGCCTTTCATCCTGATGACGAGCGCGCATTGGTCCGGGTCGCGCAGGATCTTGTGGCTGCCGATCGGGCTACGACCCGATTGCTCGCCGATACCAGCGAGCGTCTTCGTCTGATCCACGATTTTGCGCAAGCCGAAGATGCGGGCGCTCACCTCCCTTCCGTTCTCGAGAAGGCGAGCCTTGCCATCGTTGTGGATGCGGCAAAGGATCGCTCGCGCCTCGAGGAGACGATCCAGGAGCTGCGCGAGGCTCGCGGGCTTGCGGCCTATGATATCGCAGTGGTGATTGATCCCGAGGAAGGCGCGGGCTTTGCGGAGCTTCTCGGGCGCGAGACTGCGGGTGAAATTTCCCTGGTCCGCGACCCCCGAGGTCCGTCGATGTCGGGGCTCGCGATGGCGGTCCGCGCCTCGTCGACCGAAGTTCTGGTCTTCCTGCGATCAGGACAATTGCCGACCGGAACCGATTGGCTGGAGGCAGGACTGCGCGCGATATACGGAGATCGGCAAATCGGCGCACTGGGTCTGGCCGAGGGCGCTGAGGAGGCGGGGGAGACGGAGCGACTCTCTCGGATGTCCTTTAACGGGATGCTGATTCGCCGCCGGGTCTTTCTCCGGGTCGGCGGCCTCGAGGAGCGTCTGGGGGACAACGCGAGTGCCGCGGATTTCTCGATGCGCTTGCTGACCTCCGGATACCGGCTCGAGCAGCTCGATGCACCCGCTATTCTTCCCGGGGTACCCGGCGGGGGGCTGTCAGCAGAGGAGATGGGCGAGCTGAAACGACGGTGGCCGGAGGCCCGCGGCTTGCTGGCACGAGTTCTGGAGGCCTGGGTTGGATAATCGATTTCGTTTTCTGTGTGTGGTCCTTCTGCTTCTGTCGGGGCCGCTCGAGGCCGCGGCGTTAGAGGTTCTGGGGGCACCTCTGGTGCCGACACGATTGGCCGAGGTGGCACATCAGACTCGCCCGGTAATTGCCGAGGAAGAGCCTTTGCTGGTGCAGCCGGGCGTCTGGGAAATTCCTGACCTTCGCGTCCCTCCGAACGCGAGTCTGCTGGCTTCCTTCGGTCTGCCGGCGTCTGACGAATCATGGGAGCTGCGCGTATCGATACGCACATCGGATAGGAAAACCTTGCCGGTTGAGTCGCGGCGGGTCGAGACTGCTGGTTGGCAGGATTTTCGGCTTCGCGCGGGTTCCCTGGCAGGTCAGGTAGTGACGCTTCGCATGGTGGCGCGGCCACTTGAGGCCGGCACGGCTGAGGGGGGAGACTCGGTCGTGCTCGGCGCGCCTCGTTTCCTGCATACGGAAGCCCCCCGCCCGGAGGGGAAGAACGTTCTCCTGATCTCGCTGGATACGCTGCGCTCGGATCGGATGTCGGCCTATGGTGCGGCGCGACCCACCACGCCTCGCATGACGGCGCTGGCGGCCCGTGGTGTTCGTTTCGAAACCGCTCGGGCTCCGGCGAGTTCCACGCCGCCCTCCCATATGACCATGCTGACCGGGGCCTCCCCGTGCACGCATGGGGTCTGGGGGGTGCACGTCGAAGATCAGCCGCCCGAAGATCTGAGGAGTCTGGCTCAAATTCTTTCCGCGGAAGGATATTCGACCCGCGCCGTTACCGAGAATGCATTCGTCGGCGCGCCCTGGGGATTTGCCCGCGGGTTTGATGCCTTCCTCGAGTTCAAAGGTACCCCTCGAGCGGATGGGCGCATTGCCGCGCCGACGGGCTTGGGACCGCAGACCTTTGCAGCCGCGCGGACGGCCTTGCGAGAGCTGGCAGACCGACGATTCTTTCTTTTCGTGCACACCTATCAGGTGCATGCCCCTCGGGTTCCGATCGAGCCCTATGCCTCGCTTTATCAGGATGAGCCCGCCCCGCAGGTCGGGAATCGCGTCCCCGAACCCGGGCATAATCCCGCGGATCACGATATTCTCCGCTATGACCAATTGGTTCGTCACCTCGATGACCTTGTCGGGGAATTGTTGGACGAACTGGATTCGCTTGGTTTGCGTGACACGACGCTGATCGTGGTGACATCCGACCACGGCGAGGCCTTTTTCGAGCACGACGCGTCGGGACACGGGTTTTGGGTATGGGACGAAGTTCTGCGGATTCCGCTCATTGTCGCCGGACCAGGAGTGCCCGCGGGGGCGCATCCGGTCGAGGTCGTCGGGTTGCAGGATATCGTCCCGACCGTGCTGGAGTTGCTGGGGCAGCCAGTCCCGCAGGGAATCGATGGCACAAGCCTGCAGCCTCTGTGGACGGGCGCTCCGCGGGCAGAGACTTTCCACTACGCCGAGACGGCGCCGGGGGGCATGCGGGCGCTCTCGGCGAGCCGATTCAAAATCCATAGGGAGAGCACCAGAGAAAGCGATATCGCCTATGATCTATCGCTCGACCCTCGCGAGAAAACCCCGATTCCTCTTGCGAATTGGGCCGATTTGCCGGCCGAGGATGGCGCCGAGCTGTCGCGCCTGCAGGCTGTTCTGGACGTTTGGGCCACAAAATGCCGCATTCAGCGTGAAATTGCCGATAAGCAGAGGGTAAAGCAGGCTGATGTGGACCCTTTGCGTCGCGAGAAGCTGCGCGCCCTCGGGTACATCGATTGAGGCAGGCCTTCAGGTCCGGTATCCAAAGAAAGGGCGAATTTTCGGTCTTTCCCGTCGTCCATAGAGCGCAACGCAGGTTCTGTGTCGGCGTATGCCTCGAGGAAAAATAGCGTTTATGGCCCAATTTCAATACCGCGCAACGGATGCCGACGGCAAAGTCCTCGAGGGGATGATTGATGCCAGCGATCGGACTGCGGCTGCTGCGCGCCTGCAGGATCGCGGTCTGATGCCGTTGCGGGTCGCCGAACCGGGGCCTGAACGAACTGGATTGGGCAATATTTCGCTGCCGACGATTTCGTTCAAGCGGGGGATCAAGACAGCGGATTTGCTTGTCTTCACCCATGAGCTTTCGACTTTGCTGACCGCCGGCTTGCCGCTGGACCGCAGTCTCCAGATTCTCTCCGAGTTGTCCGAAAGCGAAGAGATGAAACGCGTTACCGGAGAGGTGTTGACGGAGGTCCAACGAGGCAAGTCGCTGGCCGAGGCTCTCAATGAGCATCCGGATGTCTTCGAATCTCTCTATGTCAATATGGTCAAGGCGGGTGAGATCGGCGGCGTGCTGGATCAGGTGCTCGAGCGGCTGACGGAATATCTGGAGAGCGCGACCGAGCTGCGCGACGAGGTCCGCTCCGCCATGGTCTATCCGACCATTCTGTTGCTGACTTCCTTCGGTTCGGTCGCGATCCTTCTTGTTTATGTCCTGCCGCAATTCTCCACTGTCTTTGCGCAATCTGGCGCCGCGCTCCCGACATCAGCCGCGATCCTGATGGGCGCCTCCGAGATCCTCCGGTCCTACTGGTGGCTCGGATTGTTGTTGGTCGGAGGGACGGCTTTCGGTTTCGCCCAATGGATCGGGACCGAGGATGGTCGGGTCACCTGGGATCGCACCAAGTTGCGGCTGGTTCTGGTTGGCGAGTTGACGCGAAAAGTTGCGGTCTCGCGCTTCGCACGAACTCTGGGCACCTTGTTGCGCAGTGGCGTTCCGATGCTGCAGGCGCTCGATATCGTTCGCAATGTGGCTGGCAACGTGGTCCTGGCGGCCGCGATCGATGAGGTGAAAGTCGGGGTTCGCGGGGGCGATGGTGTCGCGGGTCCCTTGTCGCAGAGCGGCGTGTTCCCGCAGTTGGCTTTGCAGATGATCAGCGTTGGCGAGGAGACCGGACGTCTGGATGAAATGTTGATCACGGTCGCGGATTATTTTGACAAGGAAGTTCGTGCGGCCGTGACGCAAATGACCAATATGCTCGAGCCGCTGCTCCTGGTCGTCGGCGGTTTGGTGGTGGGTTTTATCGTTGTGGCCATGTTCTCGGCCATCTTCAGCGTCAATAACATGCCTCTCTGAGGCAGCGGAGATTGTAAATGTTGTGGAGAAATTCGAAAGAACGAAAGCGCCCGGATGAATCGGGTTTCACCCTGGTCGAGTTGTTGGTGGTGTTGGTGATTATCGGAGGTCTGACGGCTCTGGTGGCCCCGAACTTCATTGGTCAGAGCGAGAAGGCCAAGCCGCAGACCGCGCGAGTACAGCTGGAAAGCCTGCGGAACGCTCTGGATATGTACCACCTCGACGTGGGCCGTTATCCCACTTCACAAGAGGGGCTGGAGGCTTTACGGAGTCGCCCCGGCACTGCCGGTCGTTGGTCAGGTCCCTATCTGCGCGACCCGATCCCGGTGGACCCTTGGGGGAATCCTTATTTCTATCGTAATCCCGGGGAGTCAGGGGCGACCTATGATGTCGGCAGCTTCGGCTCGGATGGACGCACGGGTGGACAGGGCAACGCGGCTGAGGTCGTCGTATCTGGATGAGGTCATTACGGTCCCCATCGTTGTCGGCTCGCGTGCGGCCGGACCAGCGCGCGGCATCTGTCGGAGGCGATGCCGAGGGGTTCACGCTGATCGAGATTATTGTCACCATGGTGATCGTCGGAATGGCGATGGCCCTGGTGGCGCCCGCGATCAATGCGGGCTCGCGGGCGCGGGATGTGCGCAGCGCGGTGCGTGAAGTCACGGGGGCCATGCGTACCATGCAGACGGAGGCTGTCCGAACCGGCCAGCCGCAGTCGTTGCTGGTTCTGGTCGAGGAGAACCGAGTCGAGCTGGAAGGTTTTTCTCGCGAGATCGAGATCGGTTCGACCGCCGCCTTGCGTCAGGTGGCTGGCGGAGAACGAAATTCGTTCGGTTTTTCTCGGGTGAGATTTTTTCCGAACGGGAGCTCGAGCGGAATGCAGCTCTTGATCGGCGATCGCGACTATCCTGCAGAGCTTGGCTATGTGGTGTCCGTGGATCCGTTGATCGGACTTGTCACCGTGACAGACGAGGAGCGTTAGGGTGCGTCGCCGCGGGGAATCAGGATTTACCCTCATCGAGATCTCCATCGGCATGGCGGTCCTCGGGCTGGGTGTGGTGTCGGCATTGCAAGTTTTCGGCGGTTCCATGCAGCTGGCGCGAAATGCAGGCCGCCGCTCGGAAGCGGTGATGCATGCCAAAGCGCTGCTCGATTCTTCCCTCTGGTCGCCGGAGCTGATCGCTACAGAATCGCAGGGGGAGATCGGCGACGGGTTTCGGTGGGAACGGGTGATTCGCCGCGCTGGCGCTGAAGACGGTGTGCAGGGTCTGGATGAAGATGATCAGGGTTTTTCGCGGGAAACCGAAGTTCGACTGGCGGTGGTGACGGTCGTTGTGGAATGGGATGACCCGTCAGGCGTCAAATACTACCGACTCGGAACGATGCGGGTCGAGCCCAATTTTGGGGACCCGGAGGACTGAAGCGCGTGGGTCTCGTTTGCAGGAAGCCTCGCCAGGGGGCACGCCAGCAGGGGTTTACCCTTCTGGAATTGATGATCTCGATCACCTTGTTGACGATGATGATGGCCATGGTGTTCAGCGTCTTTGCCACGGCGACAGACTCGATTCCGCGCGGGGAAGCTGCTGCGGAGCGATCCGCTCGATTACGGATGGCGACCGCCTTGATGACCCGTCAGATCCGTTCGCTTGTGGACTATCCGGCCGAGTCGGAGGATGAGGAGATCCATCCTTTTTTCAACGGCGACGAGAACTCCTTCACGTTTATCACGGCCGCCCCGCAAATGGGGCGGGGCGACGGTCTGGGATGGGTCACCTATTGGGTGGAAGAGGGCAGCCTCAATCTGACCGAGAGGTTGATTTTTTCCGCGGGCGCTTTTGTCGCCGAAGAACCAACTTCGGTTGCAGAAGCCACCTTGCTCACCGGTTTGGCGGGGCACCGTTTCGAATACCTGCGGCTCGAAGGAGATACCTCCGAGTGGGTGGATGGCTGGGAAGGCCTCGAAGAGCAGTCTCCGCCGGCTGCGATCCGGATTACCATCGAAGGATTGGGTCTCACGGACTCCTACTGGATTCAGGAGATTCCGATCATGACGGTGGTCTACTCGCTGGGCACCTACGATTCGGATCTGGGGAATGTCTTTGATGGAGAGGACGACTTCGGTTTCGAGGAGGAGTTCGAGGATGATTGAGTCCGGACGCCGAGATCAGCGAGGCTTTGCGCTTCTCATTGTGCTGTGGATTTTCATGGTCCTTTTCGTACTCGGGGCCGAGTTTGCGGTCGGCATGCGGCAGAATGCACAGGCGACGGTCAATTTTGCCGATGAGACCCAGAGCTATTATCTGGCGACGGCGGCTGCCAACCGCACCTTCTACCGAGCCTTGATCGCCCGCGACGAAGCGACGTTGGGCCTCACGGCAGGGGAAGTCGAGGCCGAGGATTTTGTCCCGGTTATTCATACCGACGGGAAATGGCATCAGGAGGAACTTTGGGGCGCCCCGGTCTGGATCAAGGTGACCGATGAAGCGGGCAAGATTCCGATCAATCTTGCCGACTACAATATTCTCATACATCTGCTCGGCAATCTCGGGGTCCCGACCGAGGATTCTGGGGAGATCGCCGATGCGATTCTCGATTGGCGAGACCCGGACGACGACACCAGGCTGAACGGGGCGGAGAGCGAATACTACCTCGGTTTGCCCCAGCCATATGGGGCCAAGAACGCACCACTGGACTCTTTGGACGAGCTGCGCTTGATCAAGGGCGTGAGTGAGGACCTCTACTTTGGCGGCAGCGAAGATTACCCGATCGGGCTGCTCGATATTTTCTCGGTATTCAACCGCCGGTCGGCGCTGAGCGTGCGCTCGGCTTCCCCGGAGGTTCTGGAAGCTCTTCTCGGCGTCGACCCCGAGCAGCTCGCGCAGCTTGTGGAGCAACGCGAGACAGATATGACAGCGGTGATTCCGCAGCTGCAAGCGTTCCTGCCCGACCCTTCCATGGAAGACCTCCTCAACGATGATGCTCCCAGTATTTTGGCCGTTCAGGCACAGGCGAGGTTGCCTGAGGCACGGATTGGTGCGCACGTGGGCGCGGTGATCGATCTTGGAGAATCGAACGAAGGGATTTTCATCCTCCGTTGGATGGATGCGTTGCCCATGGACCCCTCCGTCGGTGCCGACGCGGACAATTTTGACGAGGCGGGTTTATGAACGCGCCGACGCTGAAGAGTTTGAGTCGCCTCACCCGCCTGGATTTCCTCGACGGAATGGGCGTGGCGATTTCGGAGAGTGATGTCACTTTCGTCCATCTCCGTAAACGGCTGATGCATATCTCCCTGGTCGCGCATCGCAGCTATCCCCTTGAGGGAGATGCGCCGGCGCGTCGGGCAGCCTTGTCGCAGGCAGCGATTCAGTTTCTCGCGGATACCCAGACTCCGACGGAGCACGTTTTTGTGAGTTTGCCCCGCAAGGACGCTCTGATGGGTCATCTCACGGTTCCCGAGGCGGCTCGAGGGGATCTCGATCAGGTGGTCGAGTTCGAAGTCGACCGCATTCTGCCTCTGTCGCGGGAGCAAATCTTTTTCGACCATCTGGTGAGGACCCGGCCCGAGAAAATCGAGCTTCAGGTCGTCGCCTTGCGTCGCGAATTGGTCGGCGAGGTTCTGCTGGCATTGGAGACTGCGGAAATCTATCCTCGGAGTCTTGTCGTGCATCCGGTGGCCCTCGCTGATCTGGTCGCATTTTCGGGCATCTCGGAGGATCAGGCCCTCGCCTTTGTCCACGAGGGGCCAGGTGGCGGCGGGGTGGATATTCTCTCTCAGGGCAAATTGCTTTCCTCGCACCGCTTCTCGGCGAATGAGGTGGCAAGGCCGGAGCAGCGCGCTGCTCTCGCGGCGGCTGAAGCAGGCGCGGCGGGCGTCTCTCGCGAGGAGATCCGGGTGGTCGCGATTTCACAAGCGCGCCCCGAAGGTACTGACCATGCCGGGACGAGCTCTGCGGATGCGGAGACTCTCGGGGAGTTATTGGGGGGGCTGCAGGTTGCGGAAGGGGCCGGGGCGGAACTCGACTTCCGCATTCTTCCGGCCCTCGGTGCGGGATTGGCGGCTGTGCGGGAAGCTTCCGAGCCCCTGAACCTGCTGCCACCCGAGAAACGTCGATCCGGTGGCGAAGGGGCACCCGTCCTCACCTTCTTTCTTGCGGCCGCACTGGCTCTGATGACCGGAATGTGGCTTGTCGGGAGCATGGTGCAGGACTACCGGATCCGCGCGCAGCTCGACGGTGAACTCGCCGCGCTGGCGCCACAACTGCGGGAAGTCCGGGATCAGGAGCAGGAAGCCCAGCTTCTGCATGATAATCTGCAGATTCTTCTCGGGTCCGGGCAGGCCGCCGCGACGATTTATCTGCGCGAATTGACGGGAGTGATCCCGAAGGACGCCTATTTGACCTCTTTCCGGATGCGGAAGGGGAAAGTCGAGATCGAAGGTTTTTCTCGCGAAGCCTCGGAACTGATTCCCGCAATTGAAAAGTCCCGTTATTTCTCATCGGCACAATTCACTTCCCCCGTCACCAAAGCACAGAATAATGAGGAGCGGTTCTCGCTCTCGACGAGGATTGCCGAATGAGGGAATTACTCGTCCAGTTTCTCGCGCGCTTGCAGGCGACCGACCGGCAGCAGCGGCTCTATATCGGTCTCGGAGTGGTCCTGACTCTGTTGGCGCTTCGCTATGGCGCAGCGATGGTGGGCGATTTCAGCTCGGGTATGAAATCGGATATCCAGCTCTCTGCGCGTCGATTGGCGAACGCGCGTGTTCTCCTGGCGCAAGCGGATGTGGTTCGGGAGCGCGTCGAGGCACTTCGGGGTAGCTATCAGAAAGTTGTGGCGGGCCTGGTGCCTGGCGCGACGCCTACGCTGGCAGCGGCCGCTCTGCAGGACCGCGTCTCCGACCTGGCACGCGCGAATAATGTCCGGATCCAGAGCACGCAGGTGCTCAAAGAGGAGTCTCGAGGCCCTTTTACGGCGGTCGCTTTGCGGATCACCGCACAGGCGGGCATCGGAAATTTGGCGAAATTTCTGGGGACTCTCGAGGCCGAGACGCCTCGGGTGCGTATTGAATTCGCGGAGATGAGCCGCCGGAAGACCTCGTCGCGTCGCCGCGCCAGGGCGCAAAAGGACTTGCCGGCTCGCGTGATCTCGGCGACCTTCCAAATCAACGCGATTTCTCAGGCCTCCACACTACCCGAAGGGGTTGTCCCGTTGCAGCCCGCACCCGTTGCGGACGAAGTTACAGCGCCGCTCCCGGCTCGCGCGCCGCTCCCGGACAATCCGCTCGGGTCGAGTACGAATCCACCGGAGGGCGGCGCATGAAGCAATTCCGCTTTCTGAACGTCGTGCTTGGCATTCTAATCCTTCTCGCGGCCTGGCGCTTTGCTGACGTGGTGCGACGCGGGCCCCCGCCGGTCCCGGCGGACCCCTCTGCCGGGCGAATTGTGACTGCAGCTGTGCCGGCCCAGCCGCGCCGACTACGGGTGCTCCCGGCGGTCAAGGAGATCCGATCCAAGGACCTTTTCGATGTCTCCAGGCAGCCGATCGAGGCTGCCGCGGCCCAGCCGACCCCTTCGGAGACTCCGGCCCCGCCTCCGACATTGAAGCTAACCGGGGTGATCTTCGTCGGTACCTTTCGTGAGGCGGTGGTGATCGATGAGACACAAGGCAAAAAGCAGATCCGCTTGCGAGAGGGAGAGGATATCTCCGGCTATCGCGTTAGCTCGATCGAAAGAGATCGGGTGGCATTGACGGGCGGATCCGGCGAGGAAGTGCAGCTGCAATTGCTCGTGGCCACCGGAAGCTCTGCGGTCAAGACGGGCCCCGGTGGCAAGGCGCCCCCGAAAAAAGCCATCAAAAAGGGGGGCAGAGGCAAGCAGGGCAAGGAAGATAAATCTGATATCCAGAAACGCCGATCCGATGCGCGCAAACGGGCCCAGCGGGCGCGCGAGCGGCTGAAGCGGCTCCGGGAAGAGGCAGCGAATCGCTAGTCGTCTTCGGGCGAGCGGTTTTTCATCAAGCGCACGAACAGGTAGGACCAAAGGGAATCAATGAGGATCAGGCATTCATACGGGAGCGAGTTTCGCGGCAGGCGCGCGTTTGGGGCGGTTGCTCGAGGCCTCGTTCTGCTGATCGGGCTGTTTTTGTGGCTTCCGGAAAGCGTCGAGGCTCAGAGGGGAGCGCCAGCTGCACCTTCGGGAAGCGCTCCGGCTGTTGAAGCGGTTGCTGCGCCTGCGGCGCGCGGTGGTGCCGGGGCGACCGACGACGCGATCGTCCTCAATTTTGAGGGAGCAGACATCCGGGAAGTGATCCACAGCCTCGCGGGCGCCTTGGAGATCAACTACCTGATCGACCCGCGTGTTGAGGGGCAGGTCACCATCCGCACCACCGGGAAAATCCCCCGATCCGAGCTTTTCCCGATCTTCAATCAGATCCTGCGGTCCATCGGGATTGCCGCTGTTCGGGTGGGTGAAGTCTACAATATCGTGCCCATTGCGGAGGCCAAGACGCGCGTGATCGTGTCGCGCGACGAACTCCAGCGCATGACCGAAGACGATTTGTTCGTGGTCGAGTTGCTCACGGTCGAGAATATAGCGGCGCCGGAGATGGCCACGCTGCTGCAGCCGTTTATTACGCCCGGCGGGGACGTGATCCCCTACCCGCGGGCGAATATGCTGATCCTCACGGATATCGCGAGCAATGTGGACCGCCTGCGCGAGATGATCCAGCTTCTCGACCGCGATGCCTTCCGCGACCTCAAGGCGCGCATTTTCAAGATCCGCAACACCAACCTCGAGGAACTTGGCCAGGAACTGCTGATGATTCTCGACACTTATGGAATCACCGGCCAGGCCGCTTCCGAGCGTGGCGTCTATGCGATTCCGCTGTTTCGGCTCAATTCGATCGCCGTGCTGGCCTTTTCGGAGAGCACCTTTCAGGCGGTGGAATACTGGCTGGGCATTTTGGACGTCAAGCCGGATGAGGAACTGAAAAAGCGCGTCCGGACCTACCCCGTGCAAAATGCCAAGGCGGCTGATCTGGCCCAGATCCTGAACGAACTTTACGGAGGCGGTGGCGGCGGCAACCAGCAATCCATCCGCCGGGGACAACCAGGCTTTGGCGGGGTTTTCGGTGGGCGTGGCGCCTCTGCGAACACTGGCGGTGGGCGCAACCAGAACGGCGGTCGGCGAGCCAGCGCTCTCGGTCGCGGGCAATCTCTCGGGGAGTTCGAGCAATTCAGCGGCGGTCGCGGCAATACGGGCGGATCGCGCGGCGGATCTCGTGGCGGATCTCGCGGCGGATCTCGCGGCGGCGCCCGACCAGCAGGTGTCCTGGCGGGCGGGGCGGGAGGGGCCGGGGGCGCTTCCTCAGTGGTGATCTCCGGCGGCGCGGGATCGGAAAACGACTTCCTGAGCGACGTTCGGATCGTTTCGGACTCGATCACCAACTCGCTGGTCGTGTTTGCGACCAAGGCGGATTGGGAAGAGATCCGGTCCGTGATTCTGGATCTGGATACCGTTCCCCGACAGGTGGTGATCGAGGTTTTGATCGCCGAGATCCGTCTATCGAAGGATATGGAACTCGGGGTTCAGGGGATCGTGGCCTCCAACGTCGGGGGGGTCCCACAGCCTAGCGCTGCCCCGGCCAACGATTCGGGGCTAAGCTCCGTATCGCAGGCCGCTGCGGGAACAGCGAAGCGATATATCAATTCGAATTTTCTGGGTGCTCAGGGTGGTTTTAGTGCCCTGATCACGGACAATAAGCACTTCACCGCGCAGATCTCGGCACTAGCGGGCGCAGGACGTGCGAAGATTCTCGCCAGCCCGCACATCCTGACGGCAGATAACCGCGAGGCCTCGATCAACATTGGCTCCTCGGTCCCGGTGCTTACTCAAACCGCCAACGTCCCGGGAATCCAAACGGGCGGCAGTACGGCGTTGGTCAATAGCGTTCAATATCGTGATACCGGGGTCATTCTCAATATACTGCCGCAGGTAAATGCAGATGGTTTGGTGAATTTGTCGATTCGTCAAGAGGTCAGCTCCGTGGACAGCACCAAGGAGAGCACGACAGGTTCACCGACCTTCCGGGTGCGAACCGCCGAGACGACAGCCGTTGTTCAGGATGGCGATACGCTCCTGATTGGTGGCATTATCGAGGAACTTACGGAGAGGACCCGTGCGGGAATTCCCTATCTGATGGATATCCCGGTCCTCGGACAACTTTTTCGTTATGAGAAAACCGCGGTCCAAAAAGGTGAACTTATCATCATGATCACCCCGCATGTGATCCGCGGCCGCGCCGAGGGACTTGAAGTCACCCAGCGCTACAAGGATCGGCTTTGGGACGTCGTGGATGAGATTGAGCGCACAGGTGGGCTGCGTCCGCCGAGCAAATTCGAGATGGACGAAAAAATGAGATCACGCGGCCGCACGACAACGGCCGAGCGTCCCCAGGCTGGCTTTCTCCCGAACCGTGACTGGGAGGACTGAGACCGGTTCGGGCCGGTCGGTTGCTGCCGCGCTTCTGACGCTCGTCGCCTTGGTCGGGCTGGTCTACGGCACCTCGGTTTCCTACGAGTTCGTCTTTGACGATGGGCTGCTCGTAACCGACAACCCGGTGTCGAGCTGGACTCTGGACCGCACACCGGATCTGTTCCGGTCCGCCGTGGAGGGCGTGACATACCGGCCGGTCCGGATGTTCACCTACATGCTTGATCATGCGATCGCAGGCGGTCATGAGGCATGGGTATTTCATCTCTCCAACCTGCTCTGGCATATCGCGGCGGTGCTGACGGTCTTCGGTCTGGCGCGCGCTCTCCTCGGTGGCTTGATCGGGCCGTGGCTTACTGCCGCGGTCTTTGCCGTGCACCCGCTCGGCAGTGAGGCTGTGGTTTATATCGCCGGCCGACGGGATTTGCTGCTTGGTCTGTTTTCGACCGCCAGTCTCTGGAGCCTGTGGAACCTGCTCGAAGCACCCTCGGCAAAAGCGCGCCTCGGCAATGCTCTGGCCGCACTGCTGCTCGCGATGCTCGCGCTGGGCTCGAAGGAAATTGCCGTGGTGCTGCCGGTTCTGGCTGTCTTGCTCGCCCTGGTGCGTTGGCGCCAGCATCCACAGGCCTTTTCGACGTTCTCCACCGCCCAGTGGCTGGGGATGATCGCGGGTGGCGCGGTCGTGATCGCGGCCGTCGGGTGGTTGTACGAGCCGGAGATTCGACGGGGTGTCGTCAGTCTCATGGCGGATCAGGGGCTGGCGCCACAGCCGGCGTTATCCTTTCTGGTGCTCGCCCATTATCTGGTCAAGATGCTCTGGCCGCAGACTCTGCAGGCCGATTATCGCCCGCACGCCTTTTCCTTGCCCGAGGCCGCCATCGATGGCCCATCTCTTCTGGCCGCCGCGTTTCTCGCTGTCTGGGTGGCCGGGGGGCTATGGCTCTTATGGCGCGGCCGAGTCGCGGGCGTAGGTCTTTTGTGGGCCCTCGTGGCGCTCTTGCCGGTCGGCCAATTGCTGCCCTATGGCGAATTGATCGCCGAGCATAACAGCTATCTACCGCTGGTCGGGTTTTCGTTGGCGATCGGTGACGGCATCGGTCGTCTCGCGGCCCGGCGCCACGATTGGGCGTGGGGTCTGGCAGTGGTTTTGGTCGCTGTCCTCAGCGCGCGCTCATTGGCACGCGTTCCCGTATGGGCCAATGATGTCACGCTGTGGCAGGCGACGCTGGAGGTGGCCCCGCGCGCCGCCCGATCCCGGCACAATTTGGCTGTTGCGCAGGCACAGCGCGGCCAGTTGCTCGAGGCCCGCGAGAGTTTTCTGACGGCCCTGGAGTTGGTCCCGGGAGACCCTGACGTACTGCTCGGCCTCGGCGCCATGGAAGAGCGCCTCGGCGATCACGTGGCTGCCGAGGAAATCGCTCACCAGGTGATGGCGGTTCGTCCCGATGTTGAGGCGATGACGCTTCTGGGTTGGACGCAACTCGGACAGGGCAAGCTGGATCAGGCCCGTGAGTCCTTTTCTCTGGTGTTGCAGGTCGCCCCCGAGGCGGGCGAGGGCGTGCGTGGCATGCGTTTGGTCGAGCAGCGTCTGCAGCGGCGACGACCACGAAAGCCAATGGAATGAACCCACTTGTCGAGATCTGGAAGGAGCGTCGCACTCTGGTTGCTCTGGTCGGGCGCGAGCTTCGTCTGCGACAGGCAGGATCCCTCGGTGGACTGGCCTGGTCGGTCCTGGTGCCTTTGGCGCAGTTGTTGATCCTGACCACGGTATTCTCGCTGGTGCTGCGGATTCGCCTGTCCGGAATCGGATCGGATGTTCCATTTGCCATCACGCTGGCGTGGGGATTTTTTCCCTGGCTGGCCTTCCAGGACGCCGTGTCTCGGGGGACCACGGTGCTGGTGGACCAGGGCACGATGCTCAAGCGGATGGGTTTTTCGCCTGCCGTTCTGCTGGCGCAACCGGTGCTGGTCGCGCAGGTCCAGTTGGCCGTATCGCTGGTTTTGTTGCTCGTCTTGATGCCTTTTCTGGGGGTGGGCTTTGTTCCGGGGACGCCACTTCTGCTCGTGGCGATGCTCGCGACTTTCCTTCTCTCGTTGGGGGCGGTGTTCCTTCTCGGGACCCTGCAGGTGTATTTCCGCGACACCAGCCAGATTGTCGGCGTGAGCCTGCAGGCACTTTTTTATTTGACGCCCATCGTCTATGCGGTGGACATGGCCCCCGAGTCGTTGCGCTTCCTGCTGGCCGTGAATCCTCTGAGCGGTGTGGTCGGCGCCTACCGGGCCTTCGCTCTGGGGATGCCCGTTCCTTTTCCGGCGCTTGCCTGGAGCTTTTTCTGCGGACTGACGCTGGTGATGGCCGGCAGCTGGGCGTTGCACCGGGCACGTCCCGAAATGGCGGATCTCGTATGAGCGTCTTGCGGGCAGAAAATCTGGGCAAGGCTTTTCGGCGCTATCACCGACCCGCCGACCGCCTGCGGGAGTGGTTTGGCGGCGGCGTCTGCCATGAACGAATCTGGGCGGTGCGTGGCGTCGAGGCCTCCCTGGAGGCCGGGCAATCACTGGGCATTGTCGGCAACAACGGCGCTGGCAAATCGACCCTGTTGTCGATGTTGGCCGGGTTCGCCACGCCAACCGAGGGGCATCTTGAGGTTGCGGGGCACCGAAGTGCCATTCTGGAGTTGGGAGCAGGATTTCATCCGGAGTTCACGGGGCGCGAAAATGTGCGGATGGTGTCACAGGCACAAGGCCTTTCTGCGGATCGCTGTGCGGAGATCGAAGCCGCGGTGGATGCCTTTGCCGAACTGGGCAACTTCATGGACCAACCCGTGCGGATCTATTCCACCGGGATGTTTCTGCGTCTCGCCTTTTCGCTGGCTACGGCTGCCGATCCGGATCTTTTGATTGTTGACGAGGCCCTGGCGGTCGGAGACCAGCGCTTTCAGTCCAAATGTCTGCGGCGGATCGAGTCGTTTCGCGCCGCGGGCGGCAGTCTGGTGTTCTGTTCGCACAATCTCTTTCAGGTGAAGAAGCTTTGTGCGCAGGTGCTTTGGCTCGACGGCGGACATGTGCGGATGGCGGGCTCGGCAGCAGAAGTCTGCGACGCGTATGCCGATGCCATGCGTGAGACGCGGACGGCCGAGGCGTTGGGTCCGGTGACCGGAGAGCGCCTCCTGCGGGTCGGGGACGTCACCCTGCGGGACGCGGCGGGTCGGGAGGCCCTGGAATTTGAAACCGGGCAGGAATTGCGGTTGGAGATTCTGGTTCGCCGGGCGCCGGGGACGGAGATCTCGCCCGGAGTCGCCATCGGCCTGGTCCGGGCTGACGGATTGGTCTGTCATTGCTTTGCCACATCCGAGGAGGGGGCCAGGCTGCAGTCGCTCGGGGGAGACACCTTTCTTGCCGAGCTGCGAATCCCGGAGCTGGCCCTTCTGGGAGGAAATTATCAGCTCAATGTGGCAACAATCGACAACCAGAGCCCCCTGGTGATGCTGGACGTTCAGGAGGGACTGGCGCCGTTTTCTGTGGTGAATCCCGGGACGGATTGGGGCGTTTCCCGGATCCCTCATATTTGGGGATCCTCACGGTGAATTGAAGGATTTTTCAATGAATTCATTAGCTTGCAAGATCTCTGGCCTGAGGGTTCCTCGGGCCATCCTGTCCACTTTTTTGCTGGTAACGGTTTTTTCGGGATGTTTTGCGCCCCCCGGGGTGAAAGATCTCGAGGTCCGCGTCCGTCAGTATATGGCAGAAAGGCAGGAACGGGACTGGGTTGCTGTATACGACAAGTTTGTGGATCCCGACTCGAAGTTGCAGCTACCCCGCGACGACTTTTTGCGCAGGAGGAGCGGAGCCTATGATTTACTTGGTTTTTCAGTCGATTCGGCGACAATCGAGCCGGAGAAGAGTCCACCGACAGCCCGGGTGAAGGTTCGTATGGAGGCGGTGATTCCCCTGATGGCGCCCAACGGCGGGAGCCGGACCATTCGCCGGGAGTTGGTCGATCCTCAACAATGGGTCGTCCACGATGGCAAATGGTACGTTCGCCTGAAACGTTGAAAACAGCTTTGTTATTTGCGAAACCAGAATTCTTAAAAAATATGTGGGTATTTGGCTAAACTGGCAATTTCAGTTAAGTTGACACCGTGCGTAAGGCATGAGCCGACGCATGGGGACGTCTCGGAGCAGATCCTGAGACAGAGAGTAAGGAAAGAGGGTAAGTATGAGAGGGATTTCAAGGATTGGTGTGGCCGCCCTCGCGGGGATGGTCTCTCTGCTCGGTGTATCATCGGCGCAGGCAATTGAAGCAGATGGTTCTACCAGCCTGACGCAGCCGGCAAATACGTTGATCATGCCTTATGACGCCACCGAAGGTAAGGCGAGCTATATGATCGTCAGCAACCTTGCCGGTGAGTCGGCAGCTGGTCCTAATATTTTGACACTCTGGGAGTGGACCAACAGCTTGGGCGTTCTCGAGGAATCCGTTCTGGCCTGCCTCGGTCTCAATTCAACGATCGTTCAGGACGCGGCCGACCGTGCTCCGGGTTCTCGCGGCATGGTTGTTGTCACCGCCTGGGAAACAGACGGTGACTGTTTGGAGCCCGTCGGGCTGGTCGATAACGCGATTGTCGGAACGTACACGTTCGCGGATATCAACGAGCAATTCTCCTACGGTGGCGATGCCATTGGTGTGGGGCTCGGAGACAGTGGCGCCCCGATGTTACCGAACGGTGACGTGGGCAGCATTGACGTCCAGACCTTCAACCCGCAAACCCTTGACGATTCCTCGGTCGCGATTCTGTCGGTGGCTCAGGGCGAGAGCTCCTTGATCGTGTCGAACTCGACCTCGATCACGGCGTCGCTCTCTTTCTACAACAATGCTGGCGAGGTCTCGAACTTCTCCGACGTCAGCGTTCGCGGTGCTACCTTCGCTTCGATGAAGCCGGGTGGTGGCCTGATTTCGAGCGAGCTCGGTGTGAGCACCTCCGGTTTCCTTCGCATGCAGTTCAGCGAAGGTGCGATCGGCGGCGGTTCGGGTAGCTTCATATACGGCGTGCACGGCCAGTCGGTCGGTCAGTTCGGTGGAAGCTCGAACTTCAAGTACACCATTCTTGAACCTCTGACCTGAGTTCCGGAATCGTTCTTCGGAACGTGCAACGAAACGCGAGGCCGGAGCATTTGCTCCGGCCTCGTTGCGTTTCAGGGGAAATCTGATGGCCGGCCGCAGCCCTTTTCTTGCCAACCGAATCGTTTGGGTCGCATCGGTTCTGCTGGCCGCGGCCTGCGAGCAATCCGATCCGCGACTTTTTCCAACGCAGCGGTTGAATGAGATTCCCGCGAGCGTTGCCCCCGGTTTCTTGCCGGACTACACGGCTCTTTCCGCGCGATCCTCTGACGTGGCGGTGGCCTGGATGGCGGCATCGGGAGCCGCGCCGCGAGAGATCGTGATGCGCGTCTCTGCGGATTCCGGAAGGACCTGGGGCAAGGAGTTTCCACCCGGGGGCTCCGCTTTTCGTGAAGCGGATGTGACGGACCCGCAGCTGGTTCGTTTTCCGGGAACCGATGCCCTCTTGCTCCTGCAGGATGTTCTTTCGGGTTCGGGACGAGCAAAGTCGGTTGCGATACAGACAAGCCTCGACGAAGGCCGGACCTTTTTCCCGCCACAGACACTGAGTCAGGCTTCGAGGGTTTTTGATCCGGTAGCCCTGGCTCTTCCGGATCGAAATGGACTGGTGGTATGGGTGCGCCAGAGAGGTCGCTCGCGGCAACTGATGTTCCGTGTGAGTGCGGACGCAGGTCGCACCTGGGGGGAGCCGGCCAAGCGCCTCGACGTTTTGGGCACAGGTCTCGCCAGACAGCCGAGCTTGCTCGCGCTTCCGGACCGGCAGGTTCTCGCAGTATGGGAGCAGCGTGCTTCCACGAATCGGGGCGGTCGCTCCCGGCCTCATCTGCGAATCGCGGTTGGGTCGAATCATGGCCGGAAATGGTCGGATTCGCGACCGGTCGATGCGCGGTTCGAAGGCCCCAGTCCGCTCTGGCCGCAGTTGGCACTCGCCGGCGGTCGCATTTCCCTGGTCTGGTCCACGGCGGTTACCGGGGCGACGCATCGCGGGGCTGTAGTTCTTTCACAATCACTTGATGGAGGCCGATCCTGGTCTACGCCACAAGAGCTATTTGTCGGAGAGGAAGCTCCCAAAACCAATCTGCAGGCCGCAGGAGGCCATTTGTATCTGAGCTGGCATGGCGGCCCGCGCGAGGATATCGGGATCTATTTTTTGGGTTCCGAAGACGGGGGGAACAGCTGGCGGGAAGGCCGGAATGAACCGCAACGAATCGATGATCCCCAAGCCGAGGGGAACGCTCTTCGGCCAGCGATGGCTGCCGATGGAGAAGGTCGCGTTGCGATTGTGTGGACGTCCGGCGGCAAGGAGATCTGGATGCGCTATTCCGTTGATTACGGCCGCAGCTGGTCTGACCTCCTCCCGTTAGCCGCAGAGGAGGGCCGGGGCAGGCTCAGATATCCCCAGATTGCGATCTCCTCGGGGCAGGCGCTGGTGACCTGGGAGCGGTGGCCTGACAAGGCACTCCACGTCCAATCGATCGCGGATGTGGAAAAACGCCTGCCACTCGACCTCTTCTTCCGGCGTGTCGAGCTGTCCTGAGAAACCCGGAGCGGCGTGCTGAATCCACTCAATAGAAATTCAGGCTTGGTGCGGGGTTTTTGATGACGCCCCGTTGGCAGTCCTGGCTGGCTTTGGGTGGAGTCTTGTCGATTGCCGCGTTCCTGCGCCTGCTCTGGCTTGATGCCGGCTGGTTGGGTGCCGATCAGGCACGCGATCTGAGCTGGGCGGCCCGGATTGCTCTGGAGGGGGACGCTCCGGACTTTGGCCCGGCGATGCGCAACCAGCTTCGACTGGGCGTCCTGTATTATTGGTTCTGGGCCACGGCCTATTTCTTTTCGTCGGCACTTTTGGCGCCCTATGTCTTCGCCGCCTTGATCGGTGTGGTTGCTGTGGGGGTCTGCTGGCAGGTGGGTCGTTTGCTGGATGGGCCGCGAGTGGGTTTTCTGGCGGCGTTGTGGTTGGCGACGGCTCCGGTGGCCGTCATGAACGCGCGGGTGGCCTGGGCGCCGGCCGCCATCCCGCCGTTGGTGGCGATCTTTCTCTGGCTGGCGGTGCGATTGGAAGCGCGTCCATCAGCGCGAGCGCTTGCAGGTCTGACCTTTCTGGTGGCTCTGGGTACCCAATTACATTTGTCGGCCGTGGTTCTGATTCCGGTTCTCTTTCTGGTGTTCGTGCGCACGCCAGCGCTGCAGACGTTTCGCACGGTGGGGTGGGCGCTGCTCGCGGGTTTGCTCCCCTTGTTGCCGATGATCCCCGCGAATCTCGCCCCGATCCCTTTTGCCTCGCCGACCGCGGTTGCCGACGCGAGTCCCTACGCCGGGCGATGGATCGATATCCTGCTCCATAGTGCGCGTGCGGTGGAGGCTTTCCTGCCGCCAATCGAGGGGCTGCCATGGACCGTCCGGTTCTGGACGGGATTGGAGATGGGCAGCATGGCGCTGGTGCTGCTGGCCGCGTTCATCGTGCTTGTGAGGGTTGTTCGTCGGTCGTCGGGCGGCGGGGAGCGCGTGGTTCTCGAGACGTTTTTTGCGGGCTTGCTCTTCGTGCTGCTTCTGCCGGCCGAGGCCTGGTATTATTATCTGGATACGACCCTCGTTCCCGGGGCTCTTCTGGTGGGCGTCGCGGCAAGTCGGGCACGCGCCTTTCTGTTCGGCGCTGGGCCCGTCGTGGTCTGGTCTCTGGTCCGGTCCGCGGGTTTGATCTGGTGGGTCTTTCTCGCGCATCAGACCGGAAACATCTTTGTGCAGATGGACCTGCTTCGGCTTGGGGGTGGCGCCGTCGGGGCGGACGCGGTCGTGATGCAGGCGCGCGTGCCCACGATCGCAGCCAAGCAGCAGGCTTTTGCGGTGCTCGGTGAAGAGTTTCAAATTCCCCGCGAGCGGATTTTTCATGATGTGCATGGGTGGGGCTTCGAGGATCTGATCGCCGATAATGGATTCTTTGCGGCTACAGGCGCCGAAGATCTCGCCGACGCTCCCTCGGACGCGCGCAGCGCAGCCGTGGTGATCCAGCAGGGCGACCTTCCGCCGCTCTGGTTTTCGGGAATGCGAGCGGCTACCGCGGGTTCCCTGCATTTGCTGTCCTACCAGCCAACTCTCCATCGTCAGAGTGCGTCGATTGCCGACTGCCCTGACGGAAATCAGCCGCCGGCACCGGTCCGACTCGATCCCCTTCGCTACGGTTCGGGGGCGCGTGCGCGGGGCGTGTGGCCGTGTGCGGAGATGACCGTTGTGGTGCCGATCGCGGCCAATACTTCCGGGCGTCGGCGTCGCATTCTCGCCCGCATGGAAGGTGCTGGTCGGGTAACGGCGCTTGCGAGTGTGCCGCCCGGGCGGTCTTTGGGGCAAGGCCTGCCGGCGGGTGCGCTCGGGGTCTTGCTGCCCCCGAACGCCCGCGAACTTCGCTTTCGCATTGTCGCGAATGGGCCTGCCGATCTGGATCTTCTGGAATTGCATGGCGAGGCGTTGGGCGAGGGGCCTGGTCCTTGGTAGCATCACGATGATGCGCGCCCGTTTTGCCGGAGTCGGTGGTGCCCTGCCGGCGCAAAGGATCTCGAACGAGGAGGTGGAGTCTCACCTCGGCCTGGAGTCGGGATGGATCGAGGGGCGCACCGGTGTCATCGAGCGTCGGCGCCTGGCGCCCTCGGAGTCTTTGGTGGACCTGGCGGAGCAGGCGTCTCGCAGCGCTTTGTCGGACGCAGGTCTGCTCCCATCGGATCTCGATCAGATTGTCGTTGCCACTACCTCGGGGCCCTACCTCTTTCCGTCCATGGGCTGTCTTCTGCATGACCGTCTGGGCCTCGCCGAACAACCCGCTTTCGATGTTGCCGCGGCTTGTGCCGGATTTCCCTACGCTCTGGCGACCGCGGATCAGGCGATTCGTGCCGGCGACCATCGTACGGTCCTCGTGGTTGGCGCCGATGCCCTGAGTCGCCTTTGCGATCCGGACGACCGAGTGACGGTACCGCTCTTCGGCGATGGTGCCGGGGCGGTGGTTTTGCAGGTCACGGATCTGGACCGGGGAATTCTCGGGACCCGTCTGCGCGCGCAGGGCTCACTCAGCGAGATTCTCAAGGCGCCGCCGGGGGAGCGCACGGCCGAGGCGTTGCTGGAGGAAGGGGCCGACCCCTGGATGCGGATGCGAGGTGCCGAGGTATTTCGCGCAGCCGTCGACCATTTGGTCGGTTTGAGTCGGGAAGTTCTCGAAGCAGCCGGACTGAGCGCGTCGGATGTACATTTGCTGGTACCTCACCAGGCCAACCTGCGGATCATCCGGATGGTGCTGGCCCAACTCGACTTGCCGATGTCCCGCGTGGCGCTGAACCTCCAGAGGTGTGGTAATACCTCGGCGGCCTCCATTCCTCTGGCGTTGTCCGAGGCGGTCGCTGCGGGGCGTTTGTCGGAGGGTGACGTGCTTCTGCTGAATGCCGTGGGTGGCGGCATTACCGCAGGCGCTGTCGTCGCGCGGTGGTAGGACGGCCGCGATCGGACTTCGGTCGGGCCCGCGTTCTTCTCGCGCTGGTAGCCCTCACCTTGCTCACCGGCGTGTACTTTCGCGGCGTTGTTTTCGGGGATCAGACACTTTCGGCGGCATCCTATGTGCCGGGCGTTCTCCCGAGTGGTCCGGTTGGAGGGGAGCCGCCGCCATGGCCAAGGCCGATGCGGGATGCGGAGGGTGCAGCCTGGGTTGATGAACCGGCTCCGTGGATTGTCGGGGCTTCGCTGCGTGCGGGCGCCTGGCCGCTATGGAACGACAGGGAAGGGCTGGGTATGCCGCTATTGGGCAATCCCAATGCGGCTGTGCTGTCTCCCTTCTCGATTCCGGTCGCTCTGGCTCCATCGAGCCGGATGCAGGACTTTGCCTGGCTGGCTCGGGTGCTCTTTTTGGGCTGGGCAACCGTCTTGCTCGCCCGGGAATTCGGATTTCGGTTTCTCCCGGCCCTGGGTGCCGGTCTCGCCGTGGCTTTTTCCGGCCAAACCGTCCAGTGGATTGAGCACCATCCACTGAATGTCGATGCGTTTGTCCCGCTGGCCCTGGCTGCAGCTTTGGCGTTGATCCGGCAGGTCCCGGCCGGGGGACCGCTGCTGGCGCTGGCCGTCGCGGCCGGGTGTCTGGGATTGAAGCCCCAGAGCGCGCTGGTGGCTGGATTGGCAGCAGTGGTCTGGCTTCTGGCCGGCGTGCCGGCCTCGCGAGGGCGCCTCCATTGGCAACGGCTTTTTGGCTGGACACTGCTGGGGATGGGGCTCGCCGCGGTGGCCCTGTTTCCCTTCTGGGAGTCCTGGACGCAGGCGAGCGGATTGGTGGGAGCGGGTCGTCGCGGGCAGTCGGAATGGACCCTTCCTTTCGCGCAAATCGTTTCGCTGGCGGGGCCCTGGGCTCTTCCGGAGAGTCTCGTGCCGGCCGGTCTCCCGTGGTTGGGGGTCTCGGTGCTTGTGCTGGCAGCCTACGGTGCTTTGCGAGGGTATCGCGAAGCTCTGGTGCTCGTGTGGCTGGCCACCGTCGCGATCTATCTCGCGCGGATTTTTGGCGGGCTTCCCCTGCCTCTATCCGATGTGCCTTTGCTCGGATCTGTGCAGTGGATCAAATATAGTTTTCCCCTCTATCTTGCATGCGGATTGCTCGCCGCGCGCGGGCTCGAGGCATTACCGACAAGCGGTCGGCTTCTGGCGTTTCTTTTGGTGGGCGCGGAGATGCTTTTCCTCGTGCCGCGGGCATGGCCGGTTCGAACCAATCCCTATGCACCCGCCCCCTGGGTGACGGCCCTCCGGGAATTGAATCGAGAGACCCCGGGTCGCCTCAGTGGCGCCGTATCGCTCGCGCCGCCTCTGGTTTCCGGCGCGCTCGGGTTCCGTGATCTTCGCTCCATCGATGTTCTGACCCCCGCACGCACTTGGGAGTTCGTGCAGCGAACGCTCGCTCCCAGCGAGGGGATTACATGGGTATTGGCCGACCCGGACCCCTTGCTGGTGGCCACGGGGGCGGGTGGGCCCTCCGCGAATTTGCGATGGATTCTCAGCCCGGACCGGCTGGAGTTGGCGCAACTACCCGGTGCGGTTCGCGCGATGAGCGTCGGAGAGCGCACGGTAAGATTATTTGCGCACCTCGAGGCGCATCGTTTTTCGACGGCCTATTTGTTCGGGGGACGCACGCGTCGCGGCGATGACGAACGATTCCATTGGATCTGCGAGACGCCCTGCGAGTTGGAATTCGATTTGAGCGAGTTGTCGACCCACCTCGTCGCCGGGTTTACCACAGGGGAGCCAAGCGAGGTCCAGGCACGGGTCTCGGCCCGGCACGACGGAAAGGTTCTCGCATCCAATCAAAAGCAGCTTGTTCTTGCTCCGGACGATGATGGCTGGCGGGACCTGGAGATCGAAATTTCTGAGATGCCGCCCTCTGCGTCGGCTTCGCTGGTTGTGTCTCTGACAGCTCCGAAGCCAACGCGGGTTTTTGTCGGCGGCGTCGGTTTGTCGCCGGGTCAAGGTGCGGAAAGTCGACATGAGGAGCAGGATCTCGTGCACCGGAGCGCCGCATTCGATCAGTTGATTCTCCGCTACGTCGGGGACGGCCTCTATCTCTACGAGAGGCGCGATGCTTTGGGAGCTGCTTATTTTGCTGATCGAGTCGTCTCGGTGAGAACGTCCGAAGAGGTTTTTTCCTGCGTGAGACGACACGGCGGAGCCTCGGCCTGCGTGGTCGGTCCGGCGATCGCCGAGGCTCGAGGTGGCGCCGAAGTCGCCGTCTTGCAAGATGGCCCGAATGCGATGCTGCTGCAGGCAGAAGGCCCAGGCGGCTTGCTGGTCGTCAGTCGCCTGGCGGCGGCCGGGTTCGAGGCCAGAGCAGGAGGCGAGGTGCTGCCCACGCAACAAGTGAATGGAGCCTTGCTGGGCTTTCGAGTTCCGCCGGGTTCGCTCGAAGTGAAAGTCCTCTACGCCCCTCGCAGCGTTCATT
This sequence comes from Candidatus Binatia bacterium, assembly GCA_029248525.1. Classification (NCBI taxonomy): domain Bacteria; phylum Candidatus Binatota; class Binatia (SeqCode); species Binatia bacterium. Next base: position 61,759 of record JAQWJE010000046.1, on the reverse strand, counting down.
GGGGCCTCTGGGTCTCCGGGGCCAGCCTGCTGATCTGGTTGCTTTTCGCAGGACGGCTGCGGTTTGCTGATGGGCGCCGACCTCAGTAGTTTCTTTTTGACTGATGCCGTCTGCGAAGCAGTGCTCCGAGGTCTCCTCCGCCGTTCTTCAGGAACGGTACGGAGAAGCCTACTTTCATGGAGAGACGAGTGGTTTCTCGGAAGAGGGCTACGCTCAGGTGCACGCAGACTGGTCGCATTGGCTGCCCTTTCTGCGTCGAGAGGCCGGTGAGGGGGCGGCCTGGCTGGATTTGGGGTGTGCCTTCGGCTTCCTCGTCGATCAGGCGAGCGCAGCAGGCTTCCGCTCCTTTGGTGTCGATGTCAGTCGTTATGCGTTGCGAGAGTCGCGGCGCTCTCATCCGGGCAAGAATCTGAACCTCGTCGCGGGACTTGGCGAAACGCTTCCTTTCGCGCCACGTTCTTTCGATATTGTGACCGCGTTTGATATTCTCGAGCACGTTCCCGACCCCCGGGCTGTTCTGCGGGAAGCGGCCAGTCTCTTGCGCCCGGGCGGCTTGTTGGTGGTGACCACGCCCGATCCGATCCGCTTTGCCGCAGAGGAGAGTACGCATATCTCCGAGGAGGTGCCGAGCTGGTGGCTGGAAGCATTCAGTGACCTTGGCCTGAACGCGTCCTTTCGCTTCTTCCAGGCGCCTTATAATCTCGAAGTCGTAGGCCGGCTTCGAGGCCCGCGCCCATCCATATGCTGGGACGCGCTGGGCAAGGAAGAGTCGATTCTGGAGATCGAGGGATCGGATGCTCTTCGCGTGACCTTGCGAGAAGGTTTCGAGACGCCGGCTCCGGCGACGGGCCGTGGGGTGGAGAATCAAGCCAAGCTATACCTGGTCAACGACGGTCGCGAACCTCTCGCTATCGAATTGTACGGATCCATCGACGAGCCCGTCGGGATGCGTCTGGCCGGCATCCTTCTGGGAGAATTGGAGAAGAACAAGCCTCTTCGGTTCCTCTTGCCCAGTGGGGGTCATGAGCTCCAAGTGCTCGTTCCGACGGGCTGGACCACGATCCACACGCTTGCATTTCATGCCAGGGCAGCGACATCGAGCGAGTTGATCCTGCAGCTCCCGTTCGATCTTCATGAGCGTTATGCGCTGGCGGCAGCCGTCCTGGACCGCCTGGTTCGGCCATCGGCGCGGCTTCTTGATATCGGCGGTACGATGGGGGGTGGGGAGGGGCATCTTGCCTGGGCCGGAGACTTCTTTCCGCGGCACGAAGCCACGGTTCTGGATACGCGTCCGATCGACCATCCGGGGCATCGAACCATTGACGCTGCGGCGGGGATTCCCTTTCCCGACCGGCACTTTCCGATTGTCGTTTCGCTGGACGTCCTGGAGCATGTCCCCGAAGCACAACGAAGTGCATGGTTGGAAGAGGCCTGGCGCGTGACCGGCGATCTATTTTTATTGGGCGTTCCCTTCGTTTCACCGGAGGTCGTGCAGGCGGATCAGAACCTGCGCGAACTGATTGCGCGCGATTATGCGTATGACCATACCTTCCTCGCCGAGCATCTGGATCTGGGACACCCGTGTCTGGCAACCACCGAGGAATTTTTCCGAGAACAGGGCGCCAGCGTGACAGTACTCCCTTCGGGCTATTTGCCGGTCTGGGAGATGGCTCAGGTGATCAGCGCCAGATGGTCTCACCCCGGACAGGGCCTGGAATGGCTGGCCTCCAATCGAGAGATCAACGGAACGTATGGTCTTGGTGGTACGTGCGAGCCTTCCTATCGGCACCTGCTCGTCATCGACCGTCACGCACGTGATCTCAAAGGAGTCCTTGCCAATCTCTCCGCGGAAAGTCCGCCAGATCTGGAGCCCCTGCGGCGCTGGCACGAGGCCTTGCCCGCGTCTCGCATACCGAGTTCGATCGAGGAGGAGTCGTGACGCGGGTCTGGCCGAAGGTCTCGATCGGAGTAGTGACGTGCACGGGGCCCGCTTTGCTCGAGCAATGTCTGGGGTCTCTTGGGGGGCTGGACTATCCGCTCGACCGAATCGAGGTGCTGATTCACGATAATGGCTCGCCGGACGCGGTCGCACCCTGGGCGGCGCGTCGGCATCCCGCTGCCGATGTCTGGACGGTGGAAGCGAATCGTGGGTTCGCTGGTCCGTGCAATGGCCTTGTGGAGCGAGCTCGCACGGATCTCGTTTGTTTGGTGAATGACGATATGACCTTTGATCCCGGGTTCCTGCGAGCCCTCGTCGAAGTTCATGAAAGTACCGGAGCCGCGTGTGTGGGGGCATGCGTTCTGACGGCTATGGGTGATGTCATCGAATTCGCTGGTGGTTCACTGGCTTTTTCCGGCCATGCCGCGCCTCGTCGCCATGGGCTGCCGGTTGCTGCTCTGGAGGGCTGCGCCTCGATTGAAGATACGTTGTTCGCCTCCGGGGGCGCCATGCTGGTTGTCAAGGAAAAATTTATTGGGTCAGGTGGCTTCGATCCGGCGTATTTTGCCTACTACGAGGACGTCGATCTTGGGTGGCGACTACAGGCTTTGGGCGAATCCGTGGTATGGACGCCCGAGGCTCGTTGCTTTCATCAGGGGCATGCCAGCGAGGCTGTGCTGGGGCCTGCCGGTCGATTCTCCTTGTTGGAGCGCAATGCTCTGCTGTCGATCCTGAAGAATTTCGAACCCCGGAATGCCTCCCGAATCTTCAGTTATGCGCTGGCGCTCCAAGACCTGCGCGCGCAATGCGACCCCGACCGTTCCGAGGCTTGCGACCGAGGTCGGCTTGGGGCGATGGCTGCGCTCCCCGAAGCGCGTCGTCGTGGCCGCACGCTCGCACATCGCCGCCGCCGCTCGGATGTCGAGCTGATGCCTTTATTTCAGGAACCCTGGCGTGTCGAAATTCCTCAGCAACGCTATCGCGAGGAGCAACAGAAACTCGCACGAGAGTTCGGTGTGCTCCGTTGGTGGGAAACCATGTGCGGTACCTCATGAAGGCATCTGAGCGATTCGCCAGGCGTTTGCGGCGCGCGAAGGTTTTGGGACATCTGGATTCCCGGCTGATTCTGGTTCTTCTTCTCCTCGATGCGCTCGCCGTACCTCTGGCTTTCGGGTTGGCTTTTCTCCTGCGGGTATCGATTCCCTTCCCCTGGACACAACATCTGTTGCCGATCGACCGGATGCAACTGTTGCAGGGTTCGCTCGCGATTGGCTTGCTCACCCAGTTGCCTCTGCTTTTTTTCTCCGGTCTTTACGATCCCGCATTTCTTCGCCGGCCGCGTGAGGCGACTCTTGCGGTCGGTTTGATGGCCGTCTTTCAGCTCCTGTTGATTTCGGCGTGGTTCTTCTTTGCCGGCGGGATGCAACTCCCTCGCTCGGTCCTCCTGCTTTTCAGTTTGTTCAATATGATCCTGCTGGTCGGGTTTCGGATCTTTGCTCACCAGGTTCTCTGGTCGGGTTCTCGAGTTCTGCGGGTGGCGCTGGTGGGTCCGGAAATGGAGATCTGCGAGTTGGAGAGCATCCTGCGGGCGCAGAGCGGGGCGGGGGAACCGCTTCGGATCGTCGGTGCGGTGCGTTCCGATGGCCCCGCCGAGCCTGGCGAGAAAGTGAAGGGCTCGGACCTCCGCTGGCTCGGTACGGTGCAGGACCTTGGCCGGGAAGTGCGCTCGGGTGCGCTGGACAAGGTGATCGTGGCACCCGCCGAGTCGTGGAAAGACAAGATTCTTGAAGGTGTGCTGCGAGAGACCGAAGGGGTCCCGCGCGCGTTGGTTGCGGTCGTCCCGTCTTTTCATGAGTTGCTGGTTGGCCGATTGACCGGTGTCTCGGTGGAAAACGTTCCCATGATCGACGTCTCCCGGAACCCCGAGCGGCGCTTTGGATTTTCATTGAAGTCGGGGGTTGATTTTTCGCTGGCGATTTTACTTTTGGTGGTCTCTCTTCCGGTCCTTCTCGGCGCCTGCCTTGCGATTCGCATCTCTTCGTCGGGCCCCGTTTTGTTCAGGCAGCGTCGCGTGGGCAAAGGCGGCGCCGAATTTATTATCTATAAACTGCGAACGATGCGGGAGGGGGCGGAAGATGGTGTGGGGGCAGTTCTCGCGACCCCGGATGACTCCCGTGTGATTGGTGTGGGGCGTTTCCTGCGGGCCACCCGCATCGATGAGATTCCCCAGTTGCTTAATGTTTTGAACGGCACAATGAGTCTGGTCGGGCCCCGGCCCGAACGCCCGGAACTGACCGAGGCGATGGTTCGCGAAATTCCCGGCTACGCTGAACGATGGCTGGTCAAACCGGGACTTTCAGGGCTCGCGCAGGTTCGAGGTGAGTACAGTACCTCGCCAGCCTATAAGCTGAAGTATGACCTCGCCTATATTCATAACTATTCGCTGCAGCTGGATCTGCGGATCATGGCCGAGACTGTGCGGACCTTGATTACCCGTCGGGGGGTATGAGAAAATGCGACGATTTTCTTTCGACGGATTCATGCTCGAAGGGTAAGGGAACGGTATGCGTGAGCGAATTTTTCTGATTCTGTTTTCCGTTGTCGCCGCTTGTGCCCCAGTTGTGTCTCAAGATCCGGAAGTCGGCCCTCTGGGGCTGGTGGCGCCACCGCCGACGGTCGAGGCTCCCGATCTGGGCGCCTACCTGGGGGACCTGGTGACTCTCATGGCGCGCACCGGGCCTGGTCGATCCGAGCGTGGGAAACTGATTTTTCCGGTTGCGGGGGACGTGAAGCCCGCGGTGGAGATCGTCGTCGTTCCGCCACTGCTCCTCGTGGATGCCGAGAAGTTTTTGCAGAAGTTCAGTGATCAGGACGTCTGGGTGATCGGGCGCGTGACGGATCTCGGAGGTCCGTTGCAGGTCCTTACCGGCGACCCGCAGAGACTTCAGCTTGCAGCGGATCGCGAGGGGGAGAAGCGATGAGCCTCCCCACCTGGTTGTTGAAGCGCCGCGGGGCCTCTCGCGATACCGACGTTATTGTGGTGGGTGCGGGTCTTTCAGGGTTGGTATGCGCTGCCGTTCTGGCGCGAGCAGGGAAACGGGTGGTTGTCGTGGACCGTGCGAGGCGCCCGGGTGGGCGACTCAAGACGGCCCAGTTTCAGGGCTATGCCGTAGACCTCGGTCCGGTGGTCTGGGAGGCGCCCGACCTGCCCGAATCGCTCAAGCTTGCGGGCGTCGCGGATACGGCTCTGGCGGATATTGATGTTCGCACCCAATTGCGTGTCGCGGCCACGGATGAGGAGGGGCATCTGGGGAAAGTCGTTCCGCTGCCGGTTCCCGGAGCGGTACCTTCGCCCGCCACTCTCGACGCGGTGCGATCGCTCTACGGGATCCCCCCCCGGGTCTTTGCAGGGATGGGAGATCAATACGCAACGCTCTCTGCTCTGGGTGATGAGGAGATTGCCGCCGAACGCGATACGACTCTGAGCGAATGGATCCTTCGGGAGGAGATTGAAAAGCCGGTTGCGAACGCCTTGCTTCGCAGCGCGATGCTTCTCGGTTCGCAAAACCCGGAAGCTGCCAGTATCGCGGCACTGGAGCGACGCGTTCGGGTACTCGGCGCGGACCCCGTGCATCGGTTGGTGAGTTTCGGTGACGCACCTATTGCGGGAGCCCAAGGCGTCATCGGAGCACTGGTGGACAGTTTGCTGGAGGCTGGTGGAGAGTTGCGCCTCGGAACCCAGGCGGTGGGACTGGCTCTGGAAGAGGGGCGGTGCGTGGGGTTGGCTGTCTGCCGCGAAGAACAGCCCTTCCTCGAGGCCATCGAGTCCAAGGCCGTGGTTTTGGCGATGCCCCGACACGATTGTCTCGACCTGATTCCCGGAGAGGCGCAGGATTTCCTTCAGGGGACGGTCGCCGGTAATCTTGGTCATTCGCTCGGGGTGGCCTGGGGCATCAAGGCATCCGACGTCGAGGCGCTTGCTGACGCGCCCGTGGTTCTCGACGCGGTTCCCGGGTCGGGAGACCTGTCGCTCTCCGCAGGCGAGCGCCTTTCCTTGTTCCGGGCCAGTGCCCTTGCCCCGCGGGTTGCGCCTCCCGGCCGAGCTCTCGTGCTGGGTCGGGCCGCGCTGCCAGCCGCCGGAATCCGTGATGCGGCCGCTATCGAAGGTACCGGCGAACGCTTGCGCGCCGCTTTGGAACTGATGCTGCCGGGTGCCAGCGCCTCGATCGAATGGGAGCATCATTGGCTCGCAGACGAGGATGGAGCGGACCCTCTTCTTGCGGGCACCTTGCCCGAAACCGTTCCCGGTATTGGAGGTGTCCGGCTGGCGAATGCCGAAGTTCGCTTGCCCGGGATGCCCTCGACGGGGTCGGGTGCGGCTGCCCGAGCGGGACGTTTGGCCGCGGAGCGGATTCTGGCCGAATAAGGCGTTCGGGTAGCGGCGCATTTCCCGAAATCGAGCGCTGCCGCAAGAACTGCCCCAATGTTGTGCGGATGCAAGGTTGGGGTTCCGAAAAAAGCCTTATTTTGCGTGGTCCAAGCTGGCACTCCACTTGCCTTTAAGGGGAAGCAGGTCCGACACAGTTGATTTCCGGGCTTGGAGGAAAATCCCCATGATTATCGATCGTCATACGTTTATTGATTTGGCCACACATCTGGAGGGCGCCTCGGAAGGCGTTCTGGAAGTGACGCAGAAATGCGTAACGATTTGCGAGGAAGGCGACGCACCGCTTCCCGAACAGGAGTCCTGGATTGGCCTGGTGGAGTCTTTGGTGACCGTGAATACCGAGCTGACCGCGCTGGAACAGACTTTGCGAGCCTTGCTCGAAGCCAACCGTGAGGAGGAGAGCATCGACCGCCTCTTTCGCTCGCGGGAAGGCACCGCTGACGCCTGAGCGCCCCGTCGCTCAAACGCCCGGCATGGAGGGATGGTCCATCGCGGGCAGGCCCAGATCCGTGTTCTGAATTTCACGTCCACAGGCCCGCCGACTCCCCGCCAGCAAGACTGCAAATAATTGGCGTACGTTTTCCGGCCAGCCATATGCGGCCAACTCCCGGTGTGCCTGAGCGCTGAGCGCCTGCGGTGGCAGGCCGTTGACCATCGCGACCCGCTCCAGAAGATGACTGACCAGCATGGGGATGTCCTCGGGGATCTCGCGCAATGGGGGCAAGACGATCGATCCGACATTCAGGCGGTAGAGCAGGTCTCCTCGGAATTTCCCCTGAGTGCAAAGAAGGCTGAGATCTCTCTCGCTCGAGGTGATGATTCGCACATCCAACCGCCTGAGTTGCGCAGAGCCGACACGCCGGATTTCGCGAGACTCCAGAAAGCGCAGGAGTTTCACCTGCACGTCTATCGGAAGTTCGCTGATTTCTTGCAGATAAAGCGTCCCCTCATGCGCCATCTCGAGCAATCCGGGCCGATCGGCCGAATTCTGCGCGGGAGCAATTCCGCCGACCTGGCCGAAGAGAATACTCTCGATCGGCAGGTCCTGAGCCTGTCGGCAATCAAAGGAAATCATCCGTTCTGCGGCGCGATCCGAGGCTCGGTGAAGGGCCTTCGCCGCACAACTTTTACCGCAGCCGGGTTCTCCGAGGAGGAGCGGTGTGACGGGGTAGGCCGCCATTCTCGCCAGCGTGGCGAAAACCGAGAGCATGGCCGGGCTTCGGCCGACCATGCCGTAGAAGCTGCCAGATGGAATTTCCTCGGGCAGTTCGCGTTCCACAGCAGCGCTTCGCGGCCTCAGGAGCGCTTCAAGTGGCGAAAGTCTCCCTCCGGTGGTTCCGTTCTCCGTTTTGGCACCAAAGCTTGCGGGGCGAAGTGCCCGCACGTCGATCAGACTGATTCGAGGTGTGATTCCGTTCATGGTTTGAAACTACGGATGCAATGGCAATGCCAAAGGCCAATTGCCCCCCCGAGATTGTTATGGGACACAAATCGGCCTACATTCCGCAGGGGTTCGCGGATCGGGTTGCCCGCGTCGGCTCGAGCGGGCGGCGCGGAATGCCGTCGAGGGCTTGACGAAAACTCGCGAAACGTCAAAAAATTGGCGCTGGGCGTCAGCTTTCTCCTCGAGCGCGGGAAAGCTTGTAGGCGATCATAATGGATTTCGGATTCAACGAAGATCAGGAGCTATTACGCGATTCGGCACGAGCATTTCTCGAAAAGGAATGCCCGATGACTCTGGTCCGCCGTTTGATGGCCGAGGAGGAGGGACACGACCCCGCCCTCTGGCGCCAAATGGCAGCGCTTGGGTGGCTCGGCATGATGATTCCTGAGGAGGATGGGGGGATTGGATTGAGCTTTGTCGAGATGGCGCTGCTGCTCGAGGAAATGGGCCGTGTTGTCTTGCCGGGGCCTTTTTTCTCTACAGCGGTTTGCTCGGCGAGCCTGTTATCTGCGCAGGCGACAGGTCCCGCCGCCCGAGCCCTGTTGCCAGGAATTGCCGCGGGGGAGATCCGCGCGACCATTGCCTGGTTGGAAAGCTCGGGACAACTTGCCCCGGAGGCCATCGAGGCCGAATGGAGCCCGGTCTCCGGTGGCGTCGAATTGCGGGGAACAAAAGTTTTCGTCCCGGATGCCATCGGTGCGGACTGGCTCATCGTGGCCGCGCGGGAGGCCGGGAGCGAGGGGCCAAGCGGTATCGATCTCTTTCTCGTCCCCGGCAAGGCGGACGGCGTCACGATGACCGGTTTGAAGACTCTCGACCAGACACGCAAACAAGCCGAGGTACGCCTCGACGCGGTGCGGGTGCCCCTGGCCGATCGGGTGGGCGCCAAGGGCTCCGGGTGGCGGCAACTGGAGCGACTCGCCGACGCGGCAAGAGCGGGTTTGGCGGCGGAATCTTGCGGCGGTGCCGCCCGGATCCTCGAAATGTCGGTCGATTACGCCAAGGTGCGGGAGCAATTTGGAAAGCCGATCGGATCTTTTCAGGCGATCCAGCACAAATGTGCCGATATGATGGTGAAAGTGGAGAGCGGTCGTTCGGCGGCGTGGTACGCTGCATGGGCGATCGCAAGCGGGTCTCCGGAAGCGCATCTGGCGTCTGCCATGGCAAAAGCCTATTGCTCCGATGCATTCCGGGAGGTCGCCGGTGAAGGCATTCAGATCCATGGCGGGATCGGGTTCACCTGGGAGCATGACATGCACATATATTTTAAGCGCGCCAAAAGTTCTGAAGTCGCCTTTGGTGACAGCGTTTGGAACAGGGAAACGATAGCGCAGGAAATTCTTCCCGACGGGGAAGCGGAGATTTTTGATGAGTGATTCCGAAGGTGTAATCGAGTCGGTCTTGAAGGAAAATCGGAAGTTTGATCCTCCGGAAGCCTTTGCCAAAGAGGCGCATATCGGCTCCTTCGCGGAGTACCAGGAAATTTATGCTGCCTCGGAAAAGGATCCCGAGGGGTTCTGGGCCAAGATCGCCTCGGAAAGTCTTCACTGGTTCAAGCCATGGGACAAGACCCTTGAGTGGGAGGTCCCGTTTGCGAAGTGGTTTGTCGGTGGAGAAACCAACGTTGCCTATAATTGTCTCGACCGCCATCTGGAAACATCGCGCAAGAACAAGGCCGCGCTGATCTGGGAGGGCGAACCGGGTGATACGCGCACAATCACTTATTTCGAATTGCACCGGGAGGTGTGTCGGGCGGCCAATGTTCTCAAGCAACTAGGCGTGACCAAGGGCGATCGCGTGGGGCTCTATATGCCGATGATCCCCGAGTTGGCCATAGCGATGCTGGCCTGTGCCCGGATCGGTGCCACTCATTCCATTATCTTTGGAGGCTTCTCCGCAGACGCGGTTCGTGATCGCATGAACGACGCGGAAGCCAAACTGATCGTGACGGCTGATGGCGGTTTTCGCAGGGGTGGGGAACTCGCGCTGAAAGAAGCCGTGGACAAGGCAGTTGTCGAATGTCCGACGGTCGAAAATGTACTTGTGGTCCGGCGGACGGGGCAGGAAGTTGCCTGGACCGAGGGCCGCGACCATTGGTGGCATGACCTGGTCGCGGAGGCCTCCGTCGATTGCCCCGCCGAGTCGCTCGACTCCGAGCATCCTCTCTTCATTCTCTACACGAGTGGTACGACGGGAAAACCGAAAGGGGTGGTCCACTCCACCGGTGGCTATCTCACCCATGCCACCTACAGCTCCAAAATGGTCTTCGATCTGAAGGATACGGATACCTATTGGTGTACCGCGGATATCGGTTGGGTAACCGGCCATAGCTATCTGGTGTACGGCCCGCTCGCGAATGGAGCGACGAGCGTGATGTATGAGGGGGTCCCCAACCATCCCGAGCCGGATCGAATCTGGGATATCGTGGAGAAATACGGGGTAACCATCCTCTATACCGCGCCCACGCTGATTCGCTCGGTGGTCAAATGGGGTGAGGAGTGGCCAGCGCGCCATGATTTGTCGAGCCTCCGACTCCTCGGAACGGTCGGCGAGCCGATCAATCCGGAAGCATGGATGTGGTACCGGGAGAAAATCGGTGGGAATCGATGCCCGATCGTGGACACCTGGTGGCAGACCGAAACCGGCGGCATCATGATTTCACCCCTTCCGGGTGCCACGCCGACAAAGCCCGGTTCAGGCACATTGCCCTTGCCGGGTATCTTCCCGGACGTTGTGGACCGCGAGGGCAAGAGTGTGGGCCTCAATCAGGGTGGATTGCTGGTCATCCGGAAGCCTTGGCCGGGAATGCTGCGAACGGTCTACGGCGACCCGGATCGCTATGTGCAACAATATTGGAGCGATATCCCCGGGAATTATTTCACGGGCGATGGCGCCCGACGCGATGATGATGGCTATTATTGGGTGATGGGTCGGATCGACGATGTCGTGAACGTTTCCGGACACCGTCTCGGCACCATGGAAGTGGAAAGTGCGCTTGTTTCGCATCCGCTTGTCGCGGAAGCCGCGGTTGTCGATCGACCCGACGCAGTAACGGGGCAGGCTCTGGCCGCGTTCGTGACGCTGGAGGGTTCTCGCGAAGGCAGTGACGAGTTGCGCCAGGAGTTGCGCGCACATGTCGGCTCCGAGATCGGGGCCTTCGCGAAGCCGGCCGACCTGCGTTTTACCGACTCGCTTCCCAAGACCCGCAGCGGAAAAATCATGCGGCGCCTCTTGCGGGATATCGCTGCCGGCAAGGATACCATCGGCGATACCACGACCTTGGAGGATATGTCGGTCCTTGCGAAACTTCGAGAATCCGAGGAGTAGATGTCCGACCAGGATGCATCGATCGCACTCTATAATACGCTGACTCGCCGGGTCGAGCCGCTCGTCTGCCGCGAGGCCGGTCATGTGCGCCTCTATGTCTGCGGCGTGACGGTTTACGACTACGCGCATGTCGGGCACGCGCGCGTCATGCTGGTTTTCGACACCCTCGTACGGTTTCTGGAATGGACGGGGCAGCGGGTAACTTACATCCGCAACATTACGGATATCGAGGACAAGATCATCAACCGGGCTCGCGAGAATGGCGAGACCTCGGAGGAATTATCGCGTCGTTTTGCTAATGCCCTGCAGGAAGATTCGGCCGCTCTGGGCAATCGTGCCCCCGATGTCGAACCACTGGCTACCGACCATATTCCCGAAATGGTAGCGATGATCACCGAACTGGAAGAGCGTGGTCTGGCTTACAGGACGCCCGACGGCATGTATTTTTCGGTGGGTGATTTCCCCGCCTACGGTCGACTCTCGCGCCGAAATCTGGACGACCTGAAGGCCGGGGCGCGGGTAGAGGTGGATGCCCATAAACGTCATCCTGCTGATTTCGCCTTATGGAAAGCTGCGAAGCCCGGAGAGCCTTTCTGGGAGAGTCCTTTTGGCGCGGGACGACCGGGTTGGCATATCGAATGCTCGGCGATGAGCAGCCGTTATCTGGGGGAGACCTTTGATTTGCATGGCGGTGGGGAGGATCTGGTTTTCCCGCATCATGAGAACGAGATTGCTCAATCCGAGGGCAGTTCCGGGAAGCCCTTCGCGAACCACTGGGCGCACGTATCCTTTCTGCGTCTGGGCGACGAGAAGATGTCCAAATCGCTCGGGAATATCGTCAATATTCGAGATGCTCTGGAACGTTTCCCGCGCGAGGCGTTGCGCCTGATGCTTCTGCAGACCCACTATCGTTCGCCTCTCGAGTTCACCATGGATGCGGTTGCCGACGCCGAGAAAGTCTTGCTCCGGATGTACGAGACCCTGGCGCGGGCCTTTGAGTCGGAGCCTCCGGAGGCCCCGGTACCAGAGGCTGAGGAGCTTCTCGCGGAATTCCGAAGCGCCTTGCATGATGACCTGAATACGTCGAGGGCGCTGGCTGCCTTGCACGACGGCGTGCGTGCGGTGAATCGCATGATCGACGTCGGCTACTGCGCTCAGGCGGCCTCGGTCGGTCGCGCCATCGTTTCCGCAGGATCCGTTCTGGGTGTCTTGCAGGGCGATCCGGCAGCAACGCTTGAGGAAATGCGCCAGGGACGGGCGGAAGCCTCGGGAATGGATGCCCCGCGAATTGAGGCACTGATCGTGGAGCGGGCCGAGGCACGTGAGGCGAGAGATTTTGGTCGGGCTGACGAGATTCGAGATGAACTGGCCGCGGCCGGAATCGATTTGAAGGATGCACCGGACGGGCCGACCACCTGGACGGCCCGTCGTTAAATATCAGGTTTGGTTGTCTGTCGACTTTCGCTTTCTGCTTTCGACAGCTTGTGAAAAGGTTAATCGGGCGCCGTTCGAGGCGTTCATTTGCAGTAGTTCAAGGGAGAGTAGAGATGAAATCATTGTTTACCGCAGTATTTGCCGCGATTTTGATCATGGGCACGGGCCCTCTGGCGTTGGCTTCCGATAGCGCCAAGGAGGCGAAGGATTCCTTTGCCGCCGCCGCCGATGAAACCGGAGACGGTTTCAAAGAAGGATGGGATGCCAGCAAGAAGGCCGTCGGGAACGCGGCTGATGCCACCGGCGATGCCGCCAAGAAGGGCTGGGATTCGACCAAGGATGCCGCAAAAGCCGTCGGCACGGGCACCAAGGACGGCTGGGATTCGACCAAGGAAGCTTACAAGAAGTCTGCTGACTGAGGTCTTCCGGATTCAAAAAAAAGGCGAAGCCCTGATCAGGGCTTCGCCTTTTTTTATGCAGCGGCATTCGCCTAGAGGATCCCGGGTTTGATCTCCCGCGATACAAAGGTCTGCTTGGTTTCACCTTCGCCCAATTCGACCTCGGACCAGGCGATCGCCATTTGGGCCTTGTCGGAATTGCTCACATACGCGATCTCCGAGGCAATGATGTATTTCCCCGGTGGGAGCTCCCGAAAGACGAACCGACCTTCGGTATCCGAACGAGTCACCCATTTTACCTGAGACTCGATTTCGGGCGGGAACTCGTTTTTCTTCATGACGTATTTTTCCAGCCGATGCTCTGCGAACAGGGTCGCCGGAACCATACGGATGCGTCCTCGGAAGGATCGAACCTCCTTGTTCTCCGGGAATTGCAGGAAGGCACGACCGACGATAATACCAGCTCCGCGCTGACGGTAGGGGGCTGATTGCTCCCGCAGAAGTTCGAGGTCTGCTCCGGTAGGACCGTCGCCTTTGATCCAGTAGGTCGTCCAGGTCCCGATGGCGGCGCATCCGGGTGCGAGGATCAGGGTCAAAAGCAGGGCGACAAGGCCGGGCCGGCATTGGCGGGCGAGGGCTGGGAACATCAATTTCTCCTTTGTGGTGCGTTGAAACATCACATCCCTTGTACGCGAGTTCCACGTCTTGACCAACGGTCGAATCGCAATGCTTGCTAGGAGCTATGGCGAATGAAATACAGGCCACGGCAGATGCGTGTTCTACCGCTGCCAGCTAGAAACTTTCTGTAAACAAGTGTCTGAAGACAAATCTGGCCCGAAAACCGGGCCGACATCCCGCATTGAGGAGCAATGGATGAGTTTCCCGATTGATCTTGCCGCCTTTCGGCCGGTACCGCTGGACCCGAAAAACCCCGAACTCTCTCCTGATCAGGAGCGTCAGTTAGCTGATAATATTCAGTTATGTCGGGATGTTATCGTTTTCTTCACCGCATGTGCTGCGGCGAAGGGCCTCGGGGGTCATACCGGCGGCGCCTACGATATTGTTCCTGAAGTGCTGATCATGGATGGTTTTGTCCGCAGCGACCAGCCGGTGGTGCCACTGTATCTCGACGAGGCGGGTCATCGCGTCGCCATTCAGTACTTGATGGCGGTTTTGAACGGTGAAATGCCCGAGGAACGATTGCTTCATTACCGGGAGGCTTTCGGTCAACTGCCGGGCCATCCGGAATTCGGGCACACCCCCGGGGTCCATTTCTCGTCGGGGCGCCTCGGCCATTTATGGCCCTTCGCCAACGGCATCGCCTTTGCGAACCCCGAGAAGTCGGTCATCGTCTTCGGTTCCGACGGCTCGCAGCAGGAAGGTGACGATGCCGAAGCCGCTCGGATTGCCGTGGGGCATCAACTGAATATCAAGCTCGTGATTGACGATAATGACGTCACGATTGCCGGGCATCCGAGTGATTATTTGCCGGGCTTCGATGTCGGCAAGACCCTTCAGGGTCACGGGATGGATATCTGTGACGGTGATGGCGAGGACCTCCCGGCACTGTATCGGCGGATGTGTGCCGCCGTAACGAAAAAAGGCCCTCACGCTCTGATCAATCGTCGGAAGATGGCGATCGGGATCGAGGGACTCGAAGGTCTGCCGAAGGGGCACGATGTCATTTCGGTCGGCCTCGCCGAGCCCTACCTCGAGGCGAGAGGGCATACCGCGGCTCTCGAATATCTGGCGGGGGTCACCAAGGAAAAAGCACCCTCAGGCCACCGCGGGAGCTCGGACACGATGGGGAAGAATCGCGAAGTTTTCGGGATTGTTCTTGCGGATATGCTCGAGAAGATGGACCCGGCCGAGCGGCAGCGCCAGGTTATGGTCATCGATAGTGATCTGGAAGGGTCCTGCGGTTTGCACCATATCCACAAGCGAGTGCCTGACGTCTTCGTGCGCAGCGGCATTATGGAACGAGGAAATTTTTCCGCCGCGGCCGGATTCGGCATGGAGAAAGGCCGTCAGGGTGTTTTCGGAACCTTCTCGGCTTTCCTCGAGATGTGCCTTTCGGAAATCACCATGGCCCGCCTGAACGGGGCCAACGTTCTTGCACATTTCTCCCATGCAGGGGTCGACGATATGGCCGATAATACATGCCATTTCGGAATCAATAATATGTTCGCCGCAAACGGTCTGGCGAGTGAGGACGATACGACCCGTTTATACTTCCCCGGAGACCAGCATCAGATGCGCGCGGTGCTCGAGCGAGTCTTCCATGATCCCGGCATGCGTTTCGTGTTCTCGAACCGATCGGCTTTGCCGGATCTGCTCGATGCCAATGGTGATTTGCTCCATGGCGAGAATTACACCTTCGAGCCGGGGCGTGACGAGATCGTTCGTGAGGGCACTGCGGGCTGGGTGGTCAGCTTCGGCGAAACGCTTTATCGAGCGTTGGACGCTGTGGAGCAGCTCAGAGCCAAGGGTATGGACGTGGGCTTGATCAATAAATCCACACTCAACGTGGTGGACGAGGATCTGATGCGTAAAGTCGGATCATCGCCCTTTGTTCTGGTTGCTGAAGGACTCAGCCAGACGAACGGGCTGGGGGTTCATTTCGGATCCTGGCTATTGGCGCGTGGGCTCACGCCCAAATATGCTCATATCGGGACCCACCTCGATGGATGCGGCGGCTTGTGGCAGCAGATGGAACATCAGGGTCTCGACCCCGAAGGAATCCTGGCAGCGGTCGAGAAGCTGGCAACATCCGCTTAGATTTTGAACAACAGCAGGCAAAGAAAAGGGGGGCCGGACAGCATCGTCCGACCCCCCTTTTTTAGTGTCAGGCGTCTTTCTAGTAGCGGTAGTAATCCGGCTTGAAGGGGCCTTCGACGGGCACGCCGAGATAGTCGGCCTGCTTCTCGCTCAGGGTTGTAAGCTTGACGCCGAGCTTGCCGAGGTGCAGACGAGCGACTTCTTCGTCCAGATGTTTCGGCAGCATATAGACCGCCGTCTCGTATTTGTCGGGATTCTGCCAGAGCTCCAATTGGGCCAGAACCTGGTTGGTGAACGAGGCACTCATAACAAACGACGGGTGGCCTGTGGCGCAACCGAGATTGAGCAAACGACCTTCGGCCAGAACCAGCACGGAATGTCCGTCCGGGAAGACCCACTCGTCGTATTGGGGCTTGATGTTGATCTTCTCGATTCCCGCGATCTTCTGCACGCCTGCCATATCGATTTCGTTATCGAAGTGGCCGATGTTTCCGACGATCGCCTTGTCTTTCATTTTGGACATATGCTCGGCAGTGATGATGTTGAAGTTGCCGGTGGTCGTGATGAAGAGATCCGCTCGATCGATAAAGTCCTCGATCGTGGCGACTTCGAATCCCTGCATGGCTGCTTGCAGCGCACAAATGGGATCGATTTCCGTCACGATGACTCGACAGCCCTGACCGCGAAGCGACTCGGCGCAGCCTTTGCCAACCTGACCAAAGCCGCAGACCACGGCAATCTTGCCCCCGAGCATCACGTCAGTGGCGCGGTTCAGGCCGTCGATCAATGAATGGCGGCAGCCATAGACGTTATCGAATTTCGATTTGGTCACCGAGTCATTCACGTTGATCGCAGGGAAGAGGAGTTCTCCGTCGCGAGCCATCTGGTAGAGACGATCGACACCGGTGGTGGTCTCTTCGGAAACGCCGCGGAGCTTTTCATTGACTCGCGCCCACTGTCCCGGGGCATCCTTGGCTACCTTCCGGATCAGGTCCAGAATGACACCGTATTCCTCGGCGTCGTTTTCGGGATCGAACTCCGGGATGACGCCGGATTTTTCGAACTCGAGACCTTTGTGGCAAAGCAGGGTGGCGTCGCCGCCATCGTCCACGATCAGATCGGGACCAGTGCCATCCGGCCATACGAGAGCTTCGTTGGTGCACCACCAATATTCTTCGAGAGTCTCGCCTTTCCAGGCAAATACGGGGGTGCCTGTGGGGTTGTCGACGCTTCCATCTCGTCCGACAACGACGGCTGCGGCGGCGGAGTCCTGCGTCGAAAAGATATTGCAGGACACCCAGCGGACATCAGCCCCGAGGTCGACAAGAGTTTCGATCAGAACCGCGGTTTGGACGGTCATATGAAGGGAGCCCATGATCTGGGAGCCCGACAGCGGTTTCTCGCTGCCGTATTTTTCCCTCAGGGCCATCAATCCGGGCATTTCCTGTTCGGCGAGGCGCAGTTCTTTGCGGCCCAATTCGGCTAGTCCCAGATCGGCTACCTTGTAGGCGGGTCGATTCAGGGTGTCCAATTTTTCAGCGGTGCTCATGTCTCGAAATTTCCTTTCCTTGGTCGTGGTTCAATGAAGAGTAACGGTCCCGCGACTCCGCTGTCCTACTGCGGCAAATAGCGAAGGCCCTTTGGCCTTCGGGTCGGGGGGAATCGAATGGATTCGGAGATTTTCCAGGCCGGCTTCCTCGAACCAGCTGGCAAGTTGATCGGGTGGGAAGCCGAGCCAGACGTGACCCATCTGGCTGCGGTATTCGTTCCGATCGTGTTCCTGCATGTCGACAAGCAAAAGGCGCCCGCCTGGCTTCAGGATCCGGGTGGTTTCCCGGAGGACCGCGAGGGGGTCCGGCAAATGATGCAGGACGAGAAACGCGGTGGCCGCATCGACGCTTTGATCGTCGATGGGGAGTGCTTCGAGTTGGCCCGAGCGAAGCTCGATATTCTTGAGCTGCTGGAGCCTCGTACGTGCGCTGCGCAACATTTCGTTGGAGCTGTCGACCCCGACGACGCGCGAGACGAAGGGGGCGAGGCTGGCCGCGAGTTCTCCGGTGCCACAACCGAGGTCGGCAACCGTCCAATCGGGGTCCAGAAGGGCGGCCAGCGCCTGCAAATCAAAACGATGACCGAACATCTCGTCGCGCATCCGATCCCATTCTCCCGCAGCAGAGCGGAAAAATTCCTCGGACGGACGTCGACGCTGGGCCAGCACGCTTTCCAGCCGCTGGTCATCCTGAGCGGTCGATGTCAGGGCCGCCGTCTCCTCGCGGACGAGTGCCCATAGGCGCTTTGCGGGCCCGGCCAGGTCTTCCTTCGGCATCCTGTAGAGCCGGCTGGTCCCTTCGGGACGCGCCTCGACCCAGCCTTCGTCGGCGAGCACTTTCAGATGGCGGCTCACGGTGGATTGAGGAGCCTGCAAAACGGCGCAGAGATCCGCAACGGTCAGCTCGTGTCTCTCGACAAGCCTCAAGGTGCGGGCCCGGGTGGCGTCCGACAGGGCGCTCATCCAGCCAAGCAGTGCGGGGGTCTCATTCATCGCTTCATCCGGGATTACGGATGGAGTATATGGGTGGAGTGGGCTTCAAGCAAGGCCGAAAAGCTGGAAGCCAGGTTTTTCCAGCGTTTTTTCAGAGGGAGAAGCGGCGCAACCGAGCCCGGATCGAATCAGCCCAGAAGGCGTCGAGTTTCGGCGATCGAGGGAGCGAAATCTTCTTCGACCAGAACCCCCTGCAGCCCCAGGCGCTGGGCCGCGTCGATGTTTCCCTCAAAATCATCAATAAAAACAGAATGTTCTGCTTGAACTCCGAGGTGTTCCATCGTCAGCGTGAAGATGGCGGGATCGGGTTTGCGCACACCCACAGCGCTGGAGTCGATCACGACATCGAAAAGCTCGCCGAGCGGGAGGGTCTTTTCCCAATGCTCCCGGAATTCGAGGACGTTGTTCGTGATCATGCCGGTTTTATGACCGGCGGCCCGGATTTCTCGCACCAGATCCACGAATTCCTCGCGGACCCCGGCCCCGGTGCTCATTGCCGAGAAAAATTGAAAAACATCGGTCTCGAGATCGACCTTCTGACCCAGAGCCAGAATCGCCTCCCGAGCCTCCTGCAGCGAGATCTCGCCGCGTTCGAGGCGATGCCAAGGGTGGTCGGTATCGCTCGCATAGGGGCCGAAAATGATTTCCACGGCCTGGCCGGGTGCGGCGCCGATCTTGACGCCGAGCTCGTCAATCGCGCGGAACGGGGAGGCGGTAAAAACGCCACCATAATCAAACAGGAATGCTTTTGCGGCCATCGTCAGATCTCCTCGGTTCGCTCGCGAAAATACTCCCAGCCGCCCGACGCCATCAGAAGTCGGTGGCGAGGGCCCGCTTGTTCGGGGTCCGAGGCGGCGTATCCGGCATCACCTTCCCAGAGCGCGGTGGCACCGGCGTCGGAGAGTCCGATGCGAGTGCGGTAGAAGTCCACCGGGGCCGCTTCGATCGCAGAAAGGGCCGCTTTCACTGTGGGGAAGTCTGCCAGCATGGCGAGGGTGACGAAGGTGGGCGGCAGAACCTGGATTTCATCGGATTGCACTTTGCGCATTCCTTCGGCCGCCGTCACCCAGCGATGGTCGTGGATCTCGCCGCGATCAATCGCGACATCGCCCACCGGTGCCTGGCTGACAAAAAACCAGGTCAGGAACCGCCGCGGTGAGTTGTCCGGCGGTGTCCAATGAGAAAAGGGAACCAGGTCCGCGGGCTCGATTTCGAGACCGGATTCCTCGGCTGCCTCGCGCGCGGCGCAGACTTTGGCAGCGCCACAGTCATCGTCCGAAGCCAGACCTGTCCAGTCAGCCTCATCGATGCGGCCGCCCGGGAAGACCCAGAGCCCCCCGGCGAAATTCAGCTTGGAATTGCGCCGGAGCATCAGAATTTCCAGACCATCGGCGGCATCACGCAAGAGGATGACGGTGGCGGCGGGCTCGTCGGGAGCGAGTGTATCTCTTGGCTCAGTGAACACGGACCATTTTTCTAGCAAAGACGAGCCGATGAATCCTGCCGCTAATTTCGGGCGATTTATCGAAACTCAGAGGAGGGAAGCCCGGATCAGTTCCTGCGTATAGGCCTGCTGCGGGGAGGCAAATAGATCGCCCGTGGGCGCCTGCTCGACCACGTGTCCGGCCTTCATGACCGCAACACGATGTGCCAGCGAGCGCACGACGCGCAGATCGTGACTGATGAAAACATAACTGGTTCCATGCTGTCTTTGCAGGTTTTTCAGGAGTTCGGTGATCTGTGCCTGCACGGAGACATCGAGCGCACTGGTTGGCTCGTCGAGAATGATCAATCGGGGGCGCAGGATCATGGCGCGGGCGATGGCGATTCTCTGGCGCTGTCCACCCGAGAACTCGTGGGGGTAGCGATCGGCCGCATCTGCGGGCAGATCGACCTCCTGCAGGGCTGCTGCAATCCGAGCGCGCCGGCCGGTCTCATCGATGCCCGCGGGATGAACCAGCAAGCCCTCACCGACGATCTCGCCCACGGAGAGCCGCGGGCTGAGTGAGCCATATGGATCCTGAAAGACAATCTGTGCTTGCCGCCGAAAGGTGCGGGTTTCCTCGGCAGTGCTCGAGGCGAGATCGTGATCGAGAAATCTTCGCTCTCCCTGGCTGGCGACGAGGCCCAGAATCGCAAGCCCCAGCGTGCTCTTGCCGGACCCACTTTCACCGACCACGCCGAGCGTTTCTCCTTCGCGCACATCCAGCGTCACGCCGTCTACGGCCTTTACATGATCGGTGGTGCGCCGGAGCAGGCCCGTCCGAATGGGGTACCAGACTTTCAGATTACGCACGCCGAGTACCTCCGGCGATCGGATCTGAGTTGGATCGGGTTCGCCTGAGGGCTCTGCGGCCAGCAGGTGACGCGTGTAGGGGTGCTCCGGGGTGTGCAGAACCTCGCTCGTGGGGCCTGTTTCGACAATCCGCCCCGCATTCATGACGCAGACGCGATCAGCGATCTTGCGCACCACAGACAAGTCATGGGTGATGAAGAGCATCGCCATGCCGTAGCGCGCGCGCAGGGAGGCCAGCAGTTCGAGCAGTTGTGCCTGGATGGTGACGTCGACAGCGGTCGTGGGTTCATCGGCGATCAGCAGGTCCGGCTTGTTCGCCAACGCCATGGCGATCATCACACGTTGTCGCTGCCCACCGGAGAGCTCATGCGGGTAGGGGGATCCACGCTCCAATACCGATTCCAGACCGACAGCCTCGAGAAGCTCGCGTGCCTGCCGGCGAATGGAGTCGGCTGTGCCGGGGTTGTGGATGCCGATGGCCTCGGCCACCTGCTTTTCAATCGTATGCAGGGGGTTCAGGGAGGTCATCGGCTCCTGAAAGATCATGCCGATCTCGTTGCCTCGGACGCAGCGCAGCGCGTCCGGCCTTTCCTCCAGAAGGTTTCGCCCGCGAAACTCGATGCGTCCTCCCCCGACTCTGGCTGCGGGTGGCAGAAGACCCAGAATCGAGAGCGCGGTCACGGATTTCCCCGAGCCGCTTTCTCCGACCAGGGCAACGACTTCGCCTGGCCCTACATCGACAGAGATGCGGCGGACGGCCTCGGTAAATCCGGTGGGTGTGGGGAATCCGATCTCCAGATTCTGGATCGAGACAAGCGCATCGGGTGCGGTGGCGGGTACGCTTTGCGCGTCACCCATGGCCGGTACTTCGTCGTTTGCCCCATTGATGCCGTTGCGCGGATCGAAAGCATCCCGCACGGCTTCGCCGACAAAGACCAAAAGGGTGAGGATGGTCGCGATCGAGAAGAATCCGGCGAACCCGAGCCACGGCGCCTGCAGGTTGTCCTTTCCCTGCCGCAGGAGTTCGCCGAGCGATGCCGAACCCGGTGGAAGTCCGAAGCCGAGGAAGTCCAGGGCGGTCAGGGTCACGACCGCGCCACTGGTGACGAAGGGCAGAAAGGCCAGAGTGGCCACCATGGCGTTGGGCAGGACATGGCGTTGGAGGATCCGCGCATGTCCCATGCCGAGGGAGCGTGCGGCCCGGACGTAGTCGAATTGGCGCGTGCGCAGCACCTCGGCACGCACCACGCCGACCAGCGTCATCCAGGAAAAAAGCAACATCAGGCCCAGCAGCCAGCTGAATGTGGGCGTGACCACACTGGCGAGGATGATCAATAGATAAAGCGTGGGCATGCCGGCCCAGATCTCGATGAGGCGCTGAAAGACAAGATCGACCCAACCCCCGAAATACCCCTGCACCGCGCCCGCGAGAATGCCGATGATCGAACTCAGCAATGTGAGAGTCAGGCCGAAGAGCAGCGAGATGCGGAGTCCGTAGAGCAGTCTTGCCGCTACATCCCGGGCCTGGTCATCGGTGCCCAGCCAATTTTGCCAACTCGGCGGGGACGGGGCCGGTACGGGCAGGTCATGAATAACGGTGTCGTAGCTATAGGGAATCGGCGGCCACAGGATCCATCCGGAGGCTTCGATGGTCTCGCGAATGAACGGGTCCCGATAGTCGGTCGCAGTTTCGAGGAAACCGCCAAAAGTAGTTTCCGGATAGGTTTCGATCAGCGGTACGTACAACTCGTCCTGATAGGAAACGAGCAGGGGACGGTCATTGGCAATCACTTCGGCAAAAAGACTCATACCGAGGAGAGCCACCGTCAGCCAGAGAGATACCCAGCCTCGTCTGTTTGCCCGAAAGGCTGCGATTTTCCGCCGGGTGATCGGTTTCATGAATCCCGGCTTTCAAAATCAATCCGGGGATCGACAAAGACGTAGGTCAGATCTTCTACAAGCTTCATGACCAAGCCGAGTAGTGTGAAAAAGTAGAGGGTGCCGAACATCACGGGATAGTCGCGGTTGATGGCGGCTTCAAAACCAAGCAAGCCGACACCGTCGAGCGAAAAGATCACCTCGGTCAGCAAGGCGCCGGTGAAAAGCATGCCGACGAAAGCTCCGGGGAATCCGGCAATGACAATCAGCATCGCGTTGCGAAAGACATGGCCATAGAGAACCTGTCGTTCGGCGAGCCCCTTGGCGCGGGCGGTGGTGACGTATTGTTGGTGGATCTGATCGAGAAAGGAATTCTTGGTCAGCATGGTGAGGCTGGCAAAGCCGCCGATCACCATGGAAAGCACCGGCAGGGTGATATGCCAGAGGTAGTCGAGAATTTTCCCGGGCCAGGAGAGCTGATCGAAGTCGTCGGATACAAGTCCGCGCAGCGGGAACCAGTCCAGGTAGCGACCTCCGGCAAAGACGACGATCAAGAGAATCGCAAAGAGGAATCCCGGCACGGCATTGCCGATGATGACTGCTGTCGACGACCAGAGATCGAAGCGGCTGCCGTTGCGCACGGCTTTGGCCACGCCCAGCGGGATCGAGACCAGATAGACCAGCAAGGTTGTCCAGACGCCGAGCGAGATCGACACCGGCATCTTCTCGACCACCAGAGAGACGACCGAAACGTCGCGGAAGAAGCTCTCTCCGAAATCGAAACGCAGGAAATTCCCGATCATGTGGAAGAAGCGTTCGTGAGCCGGTTTGTCGAAACCGAAACGGACTTCGAGTTCGCGAATGAATTCCGGGTCGATGCCACGCGCACCATGGTATTTACCGGTAGTGCCTGCCCCCGGCATGGGTTTCTGGTTGTTTGCGACCTCGCGACCTTCGCCGCCCGAGAATCTTTCGGTGGCGCTGACGTCGGTGCCCTGTACGCGGGCCAGCACCTGCTCGACCGGCCCGCCGGGTGCGAGTGAAATCACGAAAAAGTTGAGCGCCATGATGCCTGCCAACGTGGGCAGGACCAAAATCAGACGTCTGAAGATATATGCAACCATCGAGCCGGCCGGCTATTCCTTCGAGGTGCCGAGTGCCTTTTCCCGTTGCGGATCAATCCACCAGGTGTCGGTCTGCACACCCATCAGAGGCACTGTTTGCGGCATGCCGAATTTATTCCAGTAAGCGATGCGATCATTTGCGATATGCCATTGGGGAATGACCCAATGATTCCATTGGAGGACCCGGTCCAGAGCGCGGACTTGTGCGACGAGATCTGCGCGGGTTGGTGCTCGGACGATTCCTTCGATCAAGGTGTCGACGGCCGGGTCTTCGATGCCGATCAGATTTCGACTGCCATTTTGTTGCGCGTAGGCAGACCCCCAATAGTCCCGCTGCTCATTTCCGGGCGACAGGGACTGACCAAACGTTCCGACGATCACGTCGAAGTCAAATGAGTCCATGCGCCGGCGGTACTGCGCTGCATCCACCGTGCGGACGGTGACGTTGATTCCGAGGCGCTCGAGATTTTTCTTGAAGGGGAGCACCACGCGTTCAAATTCCGGTGCCACGAGAAGGATTTCAAAGTCCAGGGTTTCGCCGCTCGCGGTATTGGTGAGACGGCGTGTGTCGGAGTTGATCTTCCAACCGGCCTCGCCGAGAAGCGTATGCGCCGTTTTGAGATTGGCGCGAATATTCCCCGAGCCGTCCGTGGTCGGCGGATCATAGACGTCGGTGAAAACCTCGGGCGGGATCTGGTCCCGCACGGCGTCGAGCGCGCGGAGTTCTGCTCCCTCGGGGAGGCCGGTTGCGGCCAGATCCGAGTTGTCGAAGAAACTGCGGGTGCGGGTGTATTGGCCGTAGAACAGGGCCTGATTGGACCACGGGAAGTCAAAGACTTCCCCGAGTGCCTGGCGGACACGCGCATCCTTGAAGATCGGACGGCGGGTATTCATCACAAAGGCCTGCATGCCGCTGGGTCGACCGTTGGGGACTTCTCGTCGGATCAGACGCCCTTCGTCGACAGCCGGGATATCGTAGCTTGTCGCCCATGCCTTCGACATATTTTCGGGGCGAAAGTCGTATTCGCCAGCCTTGAAAGCTTCCAGCGCGACGGTCCCGTCGCGGTAATAGTCGATCTTCAGAGTGTCGGCATTATGCCGACCGCGATTGACCGGAAGGTCGGCCCCCCAGTAGTTGTCTGCTCGCTCGTAGGTGATGCTCCGGCCGGGCTCGAACGACGCTATGCGATAGGGGCCGCTGCCGAGTGGTGGCTCGAGAGTGGTTTTGCTGAAGTCGCGCTCGCTCCACCAATGCCGGGGCAGCACGACAAGCTGGCCGATGATCAGGGGTAATTCCGGATTGCCGCCGTGGGCGAATTGAAAGCGGACCTGTCGCGGGCCGGTTTTCTCGACGGCGGTAACGCCAGCATAGTAGGCCCGGTAGAAGGGTTGGCCCTTGTCGCGCAGGGTCTCGAAAGACCAGATCACGTCCTCGGGCGTGACCGGCTTGCCGTCGTGCCATCGTGCGTTCTCCCGCAAGGTAAAGGTGGCTTCGGACTGGTCGGGCGCGACCTCGACCGATTCCGCCAGCAGGCCATATTGACTGAATGGTTCGTCGGCCGACGGCGTCATCAGGGTATCCCAGATGTTGCCGAGTCCGGCGGCGGGGTTCCCGCGCACCAGAAATGGATTGAAGCTGTCAAACGTGCCCAGCGTCGAGGTTCGGAAACGTCCCCCTTTGGGCGCGTCCGGGTTGGCGTACCCGAAATGGGTGAAGGCCGGCGGGTATTTCAGGTCGCCATGCATTGCCAGGCCATGCTGTGGGCTGGCGTGGGATAGCGAGACGCCCGCGCATAGGACGAGGCCGGCGAGGGTTGCTTGGAGGAATTTAGAAAGGGTTCGCATGCTTCGCAAATAGTGACGGTCCCGGATCGATGCAGCAAGCGAAAGGCCACGGATCCAAAGGATAGTTTCTTCTGGTACTGGACATCGGGGGGGCGAATTCGCCATTGTCTTTGGCAGGACAAGGAGCGTTTCGATGAAGATGGATAATCCCGGCGAGGTTCGCGCAGACGAACAATTGGATGAAGCAGCTTTGGCTGCGTGGTTGCAGGCGACGGTCCCCGGGCTCACCGGCCCGATGTCCGTCACCCAGTTCCACGGGGGACATGCGAATCTGACCTATATGGTTTCCTTCGGAGATCAGGAATTGGTTGTGCGACGTCCGCCGCTCGGTCCGGTGGCCCCCAAATCGCATGATATGGGGCGCGAATTTCGAGCGCTCGCAGGTCTGGCCCCGCAATTCCCTCATTCGCCACGCCCGCTGGGCTTTTGTGAGGACGAGAGTGTGCTCGGGGCGCCTTTTCTCGTGATGGAACGGCGACAAGGGTACGTGATCCGTTCGGAATGGCCCGCTTTCCTGCCCGAGGATCCGGCGTTGCGCCGGCGTATCTCCGAGGATCTCGTCGATGCTCTCGCCGACCTGCATCTGGTCGATACCTCGACCCCGGAACTCTCGACGCTCGGGCGCCCCGACGGCTTTGTGGAGCGACAGGTGCGGGGCTGGTTGGGGCGTTGGGAAGCCGCCAAGACCCGCGAGATTCCCGATATGGATCGAGCCGCGGCCTGGTGTCTGGAGCATATTCCGGTCCCCCAGTCGGTGAGCGTGCTGCATAATGACTACAAGCTGGATAACTGCATGTATGGCGCCGACGATCCCGGGCGTCTGGTCGCAATCTTCGATTGGGATATGGCTTCCCTGGGAGACCCTCTGGTCGATCTCGGTACGCTGCTCGGCTACTGGTCCGAGGCGACGGACGATATGGGCCGCGGGACCGTTGGTGGCGTCTCGACACTCGACGGATTTCTCAAACGCGACGAGCTCGCCGAGCGCTACGCGGCCAGAACCGGGCTCGATCTGAGCGAGATCGGCTTCTACGAAACCTTTGCCCTCTTCAAGACCGCCGTGGTGCTCGAGCAGATTTATGTTCGCTGGGTGCGCGGCCAAACCAAGGATGCGCGTTTCGAAGGGCTGGGTTCGATCGTTCCGCAGTTGGCGGCGGGAGCTGTTCGAGGCTGCGTTTGACCGCCTTGTCGAGGTGAGGCTCGAGAGTTCTGCCAGAGTTGGTTAGCGAACCGACGCGGGTGCGATGGCCCGCAGAATATCCTCGCATTCGGCCTGCTCCATGTAGCGAGGTACGGGGTAATTGGCCCAGCCCTCCGCAAGGGCTTGTTGGGCGATCGAGGGAATGTCCTTCAATTGCAGGTCTTCGAGGTGTGTCGGGATCTGCAGCTGGCGAAGCAGTTCATCGACCGCAGCGCGAAAAGCATCGGCTCTTTGCTCGGCGCTTCCCTGCTCGATGCCGATCATGGCGGCCAGCGCTGCGAGACGCTCGTTGGCGGCGGGTGCCGAGAACTTCAGGATGTGGGGCAGCGTGATGGCATTCGCGAGGCCGTGCGGCGTATTGTAGCGGGCCCCGAAAGTGTGGGCGATCGCATGCACATAGCCTACACTGGTGCGCGTGAAGGCGATGCCTGCATAATACGAGGCCATCGCCATAGCACCTCTCGCTTCAAGATCATCTCCGTTGGAGAATGCTCGCGGCAGGTTCTCGAAAATGAGCGGAATCGCCATTCGGATATAGGTTTCCGTTTGGTCATTCGAGGTTTTCGACAGGAAGGATTCGACGGCATGGGTCAGAGCATCGACGCCCGTGGCCGCGGTGACATGAGGTGGCATGCCCGCCATCAAGGCAGGATCCAGAGCGGTCATCAGAGGTACCAGTTTGGGGTCGATGAACTGCTTTTTTTCATGCGTTTCGGTGTCCGAGACAACGGCCACGATCGTGACTTCGGAGCCAGTGCCGGCCGTGGTGGGGAGGGCGAATATGGGAAGCGGGCGCTTTCGAATCTTCATCATCCCGGCAAGCTTGCGTGGATCTTTCGAATTGGTGCCGCAGGCCGCAATGACCTTGGCGGCATCCATCGGGGAGCCTCCGCCGATCGCGACTACTGCGCCGCAAGTGTCGGACCGCAGGAGTGCACGTCCGGCATCGATCTGGTCGAAAGTCGGGTTGGGTTCGACGCCATCGTAAACCACGCTGGCGACGCCCGCGGCTTCCAGTTTCGCTGCGACCTGTCCGACAATCCCCAGTTCGACCAGGATCTTGTCGGTCACGATCAGGACCTTCTGGATACCCAGTCGGCCGATCGCGCGACTCAGTTCCTGAGTGGCGTCTTCTCCGGCGAACGTGACCGGGATCGAAATCGGCAACAACTGGGAGAAGATTCGAAAGAGAGCAATCGCCACATGATGAATCGCGCGTTGAATAGCCTGCATGCAGTCTGTCTAGCTTCTGGCCGCGTCAGGTCCAAGCGGGGTGGGGAGACCTCGGTGAAGGGCTTGCGGGTGCCCCGTGATTACTGAAGCGTGCCGGGCCTTTCGAGGGAAAATCTGGGGATTTCGGCTCGGAAGACATGCCCCTCGCCCGCGTGCATTTCGTAGGTGCCTTCCATCGTTCCAAAAGGCGTCTCGATAATCGCACCACTGGTATACTCGTGGACCGCACCGGGTTGCAGAACGGGTTGTTCGCCGACAACACCTTCGCCTTCGACTTCTTCGACGTCCCCGTTTCCGTCGGTGATGATCCAATGGCGACGGCGCAACTGCACGGTTTCGGTGCCTTCGTTCGCAATCTGGATCTGGTAGGCGAAGGCGAACCGCTCTTCGGCTGGATCCGAGCGATCTTCGAGATACAGTGCTCGGACACTCACCCGAATGTTCTCTGTTGTTGCGGTCGCCATGACTGGTTCAGGCGGTTGCGGCGCGCGCGGCCAGCGCACGACGCTTCTCATAGGCCTCCCGGACAATCTGGATGTCTTCCAGATAAGGTGCGAGTTCGGGAATAGTGAGAGCCTGCGGGGCATCGCAGAGAGCCTTCGATGGATCCGGATGGAAGTCGACCAGTACCATATTGGCGCCCGCGATGACTCCCTGTGCTGTGCAATGCTGGATGTCGGTGATGCCGTCGGGGGCCGGTTCCTTGCGGCCGACCGAGTGCGAGGGGTCAACACAAACCGGCATCCTCGTCAGCCTTTTGACAACGGGAACGTGACCGAAATCGACGAAGTTGCGATGCGGATCTCCGAGATTTGTCTTCATGCCGCGCAGGCAGAGAATGATGTTGCGGTTGCCCTCGCTCGCCACATATTCGCAGGCATTCAGAGATTCTTCGAGTGTGATCCCCATGCCTCGTTTGAAAAGAACGGGGAAGCGTTGCTGCTGGCCGATCACCTTCAGCATCTCGAAGTTCTGCGCGTTGCGTGTGCCGACCTGCAGCAGGACACCGGTGGGTGAGCCGGCGGCATCGAGTGCTTCGTTGATCTCGTCGATCTGGGATTCGTGGACAATCTCCATGGCGATGACTTTGACGTCGTATTTCCCGGCCAACTCGAAGACATAGGGCAGGCAGTCCTTGCCTAGTCCCTGGAAGTCGTAGGGGCTGGTGCGGGGCTTGTAGGCACCCATACGAGAAGTCTGGATGCCGGCGTCCTTGAGCGCGGCAAACATTTCCTCGACGCTCTGGCGAGAGTCGACCGCGCAGAGCCCGGGCAGCACATGCAGTGAGTCCTGATCGAAGGTCAGACCCTGAT
This sequence comes from Candidatus Binatia bacterium, assembly GCA_029248525.1. Lineage (NCBI taxonomy): Bacteria > Candidatus Binatota > Binatia (SeqCode) > Binatia bacterium. The sequence goes on along the minus strand of JAQWJE010000046.1, from coordinate 32,560 downwards.
AGGTAAACCCGACAGCTTCCACCTGTCCCTTATGGCGGCCCAGGATCCGATATTTTTCCGAGACACGAACGACGCTTTCGACACAATCGAGTTTCTCGAACGCCTCGGTGGGCACCGGACCTGTCGCTCCGATCAGGTAGACTTCGATCAAGGATCGGCTGGCACCTTCGACGACGTGCTTGCGTGCCTGAACTCCCTCGAATTCCGCGGCTACATCAAGGACTTTCTGAACGTCGGGGGAGTCCGGCGGGGTTTCTGGCTTGAGGATGATAATCACGAGCAAAAAAGTAGCAAGGCAAGCCCGTCACTGCCACGGGAGACCGAGTCACCGGTTGCCTCGGCGGTTCGAGGGTCCATGTCGGCTATCGAGCGGCCCGGCCGTCTTTTCAGGTGGCCGGCGTCCTGGCGAGCGCGCCTAACTCGACACGGTCGCCGGCCCGCACGCCGACTTGGGCGCAATAACCGCCAGGGACTTCGAGTACGAATCGCGCCGGGCGTTCACTGGGCAGCGATTTCTCGGAGTAGGGGGTCGTGTTCCGATGAATATTGATGATCGTCCCGGAGGGGTCGAGATAGAGGATATCAAGCGAAATCGGAGTGTTGCGCATCCAGAACGACAAGGGTCTGGTTTCGGGAAAGATAAACAACATTCCGGTGCCCGGTGTCAGAGACTCCCGGAACATCAAACCGCGCGCACGGCTTTCCGGGGTTGCCACGATCTCGACCCGAACCTCTACGGGGGCTCCCCCGAGAGGTTCCAGTTGGACGGTCGGATAGTCGGGCCGCGGGCTCGGTTCAGCTACGGGGTCGGTTTGCGCATTGCCTTCACCGCATCCCGCCAGCAGGAGCAGGATAAACGCGACGCTCGCAATGAGGCATGCCGGCAAGCCCGATCGCGTATTCGTCCCACGATCGAGTCCCGCCGGGCGCGCCTCAGCTCTCCTCAATCGTCGTCTCACTGGCTTCCGGAGCGGCACCTTCTTCTCGAGGCTCCGAGCGCTTGAGGGAGTCAGCGACCAGTTCTACGACGTCCTTGACCTGAACCTGTTCCTCAATCCCCTTGGTCTTGGTGGCATCGCTCATCATGGTCGTGCAGAAGGGACAACCGACGGCGATGGTATCGGGCTCGGTTTCCATCAATTGATCAAGACGGGTCACATTGATGCGAGCCGTGTCGTGTTCTTCCTCTTTCCAGAACTGACCACCGCCGGCTCCGCAGCAAAAGGTTTTGCGCTCGGACTGTTCGACATCTTCGCGCTTCATGCCCGGGATCTTGTCGAGAATTTTTCGCGGAGCCTGATGGACGTCATTGTGACGCGCCAGGTAGCACGGGTCGTGCATCGTCAGTTTCTTGCCAAGGAAGTCCTTGTCGAGGTGGATACGGCCGGCTTCGAGCAACTCGTCAATATATTGGGTCGTATGGACCACCTCGAAGTGGCCGCCCAAATCCGGATACTCGTTCTTGATCGTGTTGAAGCAATGAGGGCATTGCGTGACGATCCGTTTGAATTTGTAACGGTTCAGCGTCTCGACGTTCATGGACGCCAACGAGAAGTAGAGATATTCGTTGCCGAGACGGCGAGCAGGTTCGCCTGTGCACTGCTCTTCCATGCCCAGAATGCCGAATTTCACATCGGCTTCCTGCATGATTTTGACCAGCGAGGTCGAAGTTTTCTGGTTGCGATCATCGAAGGAGCCGGCACAACCAACCCAGTAGAGAATCTCGACTTCTTCGTCCTCGCCGATTTCGGCCATTTGCTGGACACCGAGGTCGTCAGCCCATTTCGCGCGTTGATCAGCGGCGATCCCCCAAGGGTTGGCTTGTCGCTCCGTTCCCTGGAAGGACGACTGGAGGTCTCCGGGGAATTCCGCCCGCATCAGCACGCCGTTGCGTCGCATATCGACGATACGCTGGATATGTTCGATGCCCACGGGGCAGCCTTCTTCGCACCAGCCGCAGGTCGTGCATCCCCAGACGACTTCCTGAGTAGCGACATCGTTGATCATGTCGGCGTTCTGGAGCCACGCGGCGTCGTGCTCGCCGTCCATCAGGGGGGTGGAGCGCTCGCCGAGTTCGTTCAGTGCAATATCGCCACCTTCGCCACCTGTATTGGCATCGGCATCTCCGGAGGTATCTTTCTGGGCCCAGCGCGAGAATTGGGATTGCAGGAAGGAGAGGCCGTGTCGTGCGGTGACCTGCTCACGCTGCTCGATCACCAGATGCTTGGGATTGAGCGATTTTTGAGTGTTCACCGTCGGGCAGTTGAGGGTGCAGCGACCGCATTCGAGGCAGGCCGCCATGTCCAGGATCTGTTTCCAGCTGTAGTCTTCCGGTTTTTCCGCGCCAAAGCTTTCGGCGGTTTCGAAGTCATCAACCGGGGTCAGACGCAGGCCGGGATCGAGTTTCTTGAAAAAGAGGTTGATCGGCCCAAGGAACATATGGCGCAACTTGGTCGACACCATCGAATAGAGGAAGGCGAAAACAATCGCGAGATGGATCCACCAGATCGAGTAGTGGAACGCTGTTCCCGTTCCCATGGCACGAAAGCCCTTCGAGAACATGATGCCGACATAGGCCAGCCCGGCAGAGCTCTCGGGCTGGGCGACCATGCGGGCGCCTTCGAGCATGAAGCCCGTAAAGCCGATCAGGAAAAGCATGATCAGCGGGAAGCCGTAGCCTCCTTCGTTCTCGAAGGTTCCGACCATTTTTTCGGGCTGTTCGAGGGCTCGCGGCGGTGCCACGTAGCGGCGGTACATGAAGATGCCCGAACTGACACAGAGTCCAACGCCGGCGGTGTCCATCATCAGCTTGTATACGCCGTAAAAGGCGCCGTTATAGAAATCCAGAGGCGTGTCGAACTGAACGGTGACGAGCGATGTTCCGAGGAAAAGAATCACGAAGGAGACAAAAAGGACTTGGTGGTTGATGCCGAGGGGTTCGCGCACCACGCGTCCCTGCCCGATACCCTCAAATAGAGCTCTCTGAATTCGCTCCGGAATCCGGTCCAGGCGATTCTCCGGTTGTCCGCGGGACACAATGTAGCCCCAGCGCACCAGAGGATAGATGATGGTGATCCCCCAGAGGAGGAACAGGAGAAAAGGCAATCCAAGGTTCAGGAATCCAAGGATATGGATGAAGTGGTCGGTGAAAGCTTGCGGTGCACCTTCGCCGATCTGGCGCGTCCCGGTCAGACTCAATTCATCATTCATGCTGTCAATATCCCCCGTGTTCGGCTGTCGTCCGAATTTGGCATAAGTCTACCGTGTTCCTGCCGTGAGCGCACGCCAGTGGACGGAATCGAGCTTATTCTTGGGGTACGAGGTCGTTGAGGTGGCCTTCGGCCAGAAGTTTCTCCAGAAAATCCGATTCGTAGGCCTCCTCGGGTGTGGCTCGAACCAGACCATCGAGAACCTCGGCGTCCTTGCCGACCAGAATGCGCCATTTTTCGGCCCGAATCCCGTCGAGGATGATATTCGCCGCGCTGGCCGCGGTGGTGGGCGCCTTTTCCTGGAAATCGAGCATCCGTTGATGGACAAATGCCTTGAGGTCCGAATCCGAGATGGCCGAGGCATCAATACCCCGCTGATGAATCATCGCGCGCATGTCGGTGAGTTCGTCGGCCGTCATTTGCTCAGGCGTCCCGTGGCCGAGAATTCGCCGTGAGTTCATCATGATGGCGGTTCCGATATGGCCCGGCATGACCACGGCACATTTGACGTGTGGTGCATTCATGCGGAGATCGGTGACCAGAGCCTCGGTGAAGCCTTTCACTGCAAATTTGGCGGTCGCGTAGGCTGAGTGGGGGACGTTGGGGCCGAGAGCCGCCCAGAAACCGTTAATGCTGCTGGTGTTGACCAGGTAGCCGTCCTCGCTCGCGACCAAGGCCGGGAGGAAAGTGCGGGTGCCGTAATATACCCCCAACCAATTGACGTTGAAGACGCGTTCCCATTCGTCGCGATCGCCGTCGACCAGACTGGCGACGCCTCCGATCCCGGCATTATTGAAGACGAGATTGACGTGATCTGTCTGATGCTCGGCCAGCGCAGCGTTGCGAAAGGCAACCAGATCGTCCTCGCTGGATACATCCGCCCGGTGTGTGGTGACCCGAAGGCCGTCCGCGCCACCGCCGCGGCAGAGTTCAGCGGTTTCTTCGATATTCTCCGGATGGATATCGCAGAGCGCGAGGTGGCAACCCTCGGCCGCCAGCTGCACCGCGAGTTCTCGGCCCATTCCGGTTCCGGCACCTGTAATCACCGCAATTTTGTTCTGGAAATTTTTCATCGAAGACTCCTTTTTGGGGCAGACGAAACCGAGTGATCGGGCCGGCCGATTTTCAACGAATTGCCGGTCGAACCTGACGGCTGCCGACTCTCGAGTCTTATCCTTTATGACAGCGATCCGCGATGTTTGGAGCCATCGACCAAGGTGTTAAGAAAAACGAACCATGAGTAGATCTTCGATTGCTGGTCGTATTCTCCGTGTCGTTGGGGGAGTACTTTTGTTGTTGGTCGGAGCTGCTGCCTTCATCTTGCTTCCGCCGGGAGAAGACCAGCCTGTGGGCTCGATCTCTCTGCAGCCGCGAACGACAGCGCGCGGGGATGCGAACGCGGTTTCGGACAGCAAGCAGATTCTGTTTGGCGACCTGCACGTGCACACGACCTATTCGCTGGACGCATTTTTCACTTCGATGCCCCTGCTGAGCGGCGAAGGAGCGCATCCCCCGGCGGATGCCTGCGATTACGCCCGACATTGCGCGGCCTTGGATTTCTACGCGATCACGGATCATGCACAGGAATTGACTCCCGAGCATTGGGCCCTCGAGAAGGAGGCCAATCGGCAATGCAATGCGGTGGGCCAGACCGCGGATGGTGGACAGGATCTCGTCGTCTTTCACGGGTTTGAATGGACGCAGATCGGTCGGACCCCGGATCAGCATTATGGTCACAAGAATGTCATTTTTCGCGGTCTCGGTGAGGACGAGGTGACGCCTCGGCCCATTACGGCGCTCGGCGGCCCCGAGGTGGTCAATCCATGGCTGACGATCGCGCCCGTCATGTCGGGCGCAGGCCTGATCGATCCCCTGAATCGGGAGACCTATAGCCAGTTCAAGTGGATGTTCGATCAGCTGCAGCAAGTCCCGGATTGTGATTCGGGAAAGCCCAGCCGCGAACTACCGCTGGATTGCCGGGAGCATGCGCCAACGCCGGATATCCTCTTCGAGAAGCTCGATGAGTGGGACTATGATGCCATGGTCATCCCGCACGGAACTGCCTGGGGGAGCTATAGCCCCCCGGGGACGAATCTTGCCAAGCAATTGAGCGGCGGCATGCATGATCCCGACCGGCAGAAATTGATCGAAATCTATTCCGGCCACGGCAATTCCGAGCAATACAAGGACTGGCGAGAATTCACGCTGGGCGAGGACGGAGAGCGGATCTGTCCGGAAGAAACAGACGCTTATTTGCCGTGCTGCCGTCGTGCCGGCCAGATCATGCGAAGCCGCTGTGGCGATCTGCCCGCGGCCGAATGCGAGCGTCGAGTCGATCTGGCAGTCGAATATGCTCTGGCTGCGGGGATTGCCTTTGACGGGATCTTCCCGGATACCGGAGCCGAGGAATGGCTCGATTGTGGCCAGGCGCGTTCGGGTTTCAAGCCGGATTATAGTCTCCGGCCCCTCGGGACAGCGCAATACGGTCTAGCTCTTTCGCCAGGTGGGACCGATCGCAGGGATCGTTTTCGCTGGGGTTTTATTGGCTCCAGCGACAGTCATAGTGGTCGCGCCAGCACGGGCTTCAAGCAGGATGGTCCAAAACGGGGGCGCACCGATATGGTCGGTCCGCGCAATGATTTTTACGCGGCCTTGCTCCGCCCTCGGAGCGAGATGGAAGATCCGCGGATGCCCGTGGAGTCAACCTCGGGGTTCGCCGGTGCCCTGGCAGTCGAGCGAACCGGGAGCTTTCTCTATCCCGGGGGTGTTGTTGCGGTTCACGCAAATGAGCACTCCCGTCAGGGCATATGGGACGCCCTCGAGCGCCGCGAAACCTATGCGACCAGCGGCCCGAGGATCCTCCTGTGGTTTGATTTACTCATGGCCAACGGTCCCGAGTTGCCCATGGGTTCGATTGTGAAAACGAATGTCGCGCCACGGTTCCGGGTTCGTGCGATGGGGGCGCCGCGTCAGGCGCCAGGTTGTCCGGAGGAGACGATCACGGCGCTCGCACCCGAACGAATCGCCAAACTCTGTATGGGCGAGTGTTACTACCCCACCGACGAGAGGCATTCGATAACGGGAGTTGAGGTGGTTCGTGTTCGCCCGCAGACCTCTCCCGGGGAGGATATTGGCGGGTTGATCGAGGATCCATGGCAGACGATCCCTTGTCCGGAGGCTGGCGATACCTGTGTGGTGGAGTTTACGGATGAGGATTTCACGAAGGGGAAGCGAGATGCCGTCTACTATGTGCGGGTGCTTCAGGAACCGACGGAAGCGATCAATGCCGATAACCTCCGCACTCAATTTGATGCCGCGGGAAAACCCGTTGCGGTACAGCCCTGCGGGGTCGGTGCGGTCTCTGCTCCGGGCGATGATTGCATGGCGGAAGCCGCCGAGCGCGCCTGGTCGTCGCCGATCTTTGTCGACTACGCAGCAGGGGCGCCGGTCGCTCTCGCTGGTTCGGATGGAGCGCAGGAGGCAGGACTGTGAAACGTCTCAGGTAAGCCCGCGGCAGGACCGCGACAGGACCGCTACAGAACTCAAGGTGCCGGCCGACGACTTGGATGGAGGCCGCGCGGGGGAAGAAGCAGGTCATCCTGATCCGGGGGATCGCCGTTCTGGCGGCGCTGCAGGACGCGCTCCTGCTCCCGCATAATCAGATGCCGAAGAAAGGCGTTCGGGGAGGCATACCCTCTTCGCTGCACCTCCAGATCCAGCCAATTCTTGAGAGTCTGGGGGAGCGAGATATGAAGAGTGCGCCGCATCGGGTCTGCCAGGTGTCACTTTTGTCGAATCGCCAAGCGCTGTCATTGCACGCAGAACAATTTCTTCAATGCAGGGTCTCGGTGTGCCGCCATCTGCGAGGGTTTGCTCTTGAGGGAAATGAAGTCGTATGAACAGCGATGCTTAGCCATCAGGAAATCTCCGACCGTTTGGAAATTCAGGACCTTCTCTATCGTTACTCCGAGTTGATCGACGGCAAGAAGATCGACACTCTGCGAGAAGATGTCTTCACCGAAGATGCCTTTATCGATTACAGCGCTCTGGGCGGCAGCAAGGGCGACCTCGAAAGCACCCTGGCGTTTCTGAACAAGGTGATGACGCCGTCGATGTTTCCGAATACCCAACACCTTGTTGCGAATATGCAGCTTCGGATCGCGGGCGATCAGGCGACCGGAAGGATTATGTGTCTCAACCCACAGGAAATGCTCATCAAGGAAGACACCAGAGTCTTCTTTTGTGGCCTCTGGTATATCGACGAGTATCGCCGAACCTCGGCGGGTTGGCGGATCTCCCGACGCGAGGAAGAGAAGAGTTGGGTGCATAATACCCCCGACTTCATGAATATCTAAGCCGGGTGCGACGGCTCGGGGGCCAGCCTTTGCTGGCTGCCGTCGATCAGGACATCAGGTTTTTGACGTCCTGATCGAGGGTTTCACGAATGCGGGCCATGGCGGCGGCGCGAATGCGCTGCTTGGTCCCGTTCATGCCCCGCAGTGTGATCTCTGCGGCCAGCCTCGCGGCCTCGGCAATCGTCGCATCAACGACTTCTTCTGCGGGAACCGTGCGATCGAGGTAGCCGACGGCGCAGGCCTTTTCGGGGTCGTAAATCTCCGCGAGGATGGCGGCATCGGTCAGATGGCGCGGGTCGAGCCGCTCGCGACAGAGCTCCGTGGCGAATACCGGCAGGGACATTCCGATTTTGGATTCGTTCAGGCCGATTTTGAAGTTTCCTGCCGCTCCGACCCTTCGATCACAGCCGAGGATGAACATGGCCCCCATGGCCAGAGCATGGCCCGTGACAGCGACCAGCGTCGGACGAGGGAAGCCGTAGATGCGCAAAACAAGCTCGGCGCCTGCCTTGACCATCGCCTCGGCGGCTGCCGGTCCCCCTTCTTTCATGATTCCCAAATCAAAGCCGCCGGAGAAGCGCCCCGGACGCCCGGCGAAGACAACGGCCTTGGCTTCCTGCTCCGCGCGGTCCAAAGCGCCGTCGATGGCGGCGCTCATGGCGGGCGAAAAAACATTCGCCTTGCCATCGTCGAGCGAAATGATGGCAACGCCATCGCGAAGTTCGTATTGGATCAAGGTATTCTCGGACATGGCGGGATCATAGATCGCCATACGCGAAACGCAAAGAGGGGGATGCCCGAACCGGACATCCCCCTCTCTGGACACGCTTGTATTTTCTGACGGATCAGGCCGATTTCACCTTGTCGACAGCTGTGACCATTTCGGGAACAGCCGTGAAAAGATCCGCGACCAGACCGTAGTCCGAGACGCTGAAGATCGGGGCATCCGGATCCTTGTTGATCGCCACGATTACTTTGGAGTCCTTCATGCCGGCCAGATGCTGGATCGCGCCCGAGATGCCGACAGCGACGTAGAGCTGCGGCGCCACGACTTTGCCGGTCTGACCCACCTGGAGGTCGTTGGGCACAAACCCGGCGTCCACGGCTGCCCGGGAAGCGCCCATCGCCGCGCCCATGGCGTCGACCAAGGGTTCGAGGACTTCAACGAAGTTCTCGCCAGACTTCAGGCCACGGCCTCCCGACACCACGATATCGGCGTCTGCCAACTGCGGTCGATCGCTTTTTGTCTCCTCGAAGGAAACAAAACGCGTCTTCGAAGCGGCATCTGCTGCCAATTCGACTTTTTCGACGCTGGCACTGCCATCGGCAGCCGCTGGTTCGAAGGCGGTTCCGCGGACAGTCACGACCTTTTTCTCGGTGTTGATTTTGGTGGTCGCGAGCACGTTACCCGCATAGATGGGGCGAACAAATGTCCCATCGTCATTCACGGCCGTAATTTCGGAAGCCATCCCGGAGGCGCGTTTCTGCGCCACCCGGGGTGCGAAATCCTTACCGATGGCTGTCGCGGCGGCGACCACCGCATCGGCTCCTTCAGCATCGGCCACCTGAGTGGTCGCTGCGGCGTAGATGTCCGCGAGGTAGTGCTCGAGGCGGTCGTCGTCGATCGCAACCACCTTGCTTACGCCGGAAAGGGCGCCCGCCTGCGCGGCAACTTCATCGATCCCCTTGCCGAGGACGAGGGCGACAACATCGCCACCCATCTTTGCGGCAGCAGCGACCGCAACCGCGGATGCTTTGGGGACCTTGCCGTGGGCATGCTCGATATAAACCAGAACTTTGCTCATGATGATGCTCCTCAGATCAGCTTGGCTTCGCTGTGCAACAGCTCGACCAATTCATCGACCGTTTCCACGGTCTTGCCTGCTTCACGGACGGATGGCGGAACCAGAGTCAGCGTTTCGACCTGAAGAGAATCCGAGGCGCCTGCTTCGGCGAGAGGGATTTCCTTCAGCTCTTTTTTCCTTGCCTTCATGATGCCGGGCAGGGAAGCATATCGCGGTTCGTTCAACCGAAGGTCGGTGGTGATGATTCCGGGGAGCGAGAAGGCAATTGCTTCCAGCCCGCCGTCCACTTCTCGGGTCACCGTGACATCGGCTTTGTCGTCGCTAAATTCGACTTTCGACGCGAACGTGGCCTGCGGCCAGTCCAGAGTCGATGCGAGTAATTGTCCTGTTTGGTTAGCGTCATCATCGATCGACTGCTTGCCGAGCATGACCAGCTCAGGCTGCTCGTCGGCCACGATCTTGGCCAGAACTTCCGTGGTTGTCGCCGGGTCGAGTGGCTTGTCGGCCACCACAAGAATGGCTCGATCGGCTCCCATGGCGAGACCGGTTCGCAGCTGCTCCTGGCAGACTGCATCACCGATCGAAATCAAGATAACTTCGGCTTCGCCTTGGTTTTCCTTGATTCGGAGAGCTTCCTCGATTGCGATCTCACAAAAGGGGTTGATGACGAATTTGACGTTATCTTCCGCGATTCCGGACCCATCGGGTTTTACCACGATGTTGGTCTGGGGATCGGGGACACGTTTGATGGGCACCAGAATCTTCACGCCGGTGTATCCTCCTACCTATGGGTTTTTGGGGTTGCGTATCAGTTCTTCTGAACTGCCGCGGGTCTAGTTATTAGCTAACAAGTCTGAGCGGGGGCGCAATATGCCTCTCCCCAAAAGAGCCTTGAAGCCATTTCAAGACGGAGCGGGAAGTTTTGCCGGGATTAACCGTTGAACCCGAGCCGCGCCGAGAGGTCGCGGCCAGCGCGAAGAGCTTCGGGAGCAATTTCAGATTCGATACGCTCCCGGGTCAGTCGATATTCGGGCGCCGAAATGGCCAGACTACCAACCACCGCTCGCGTATAATCTCGGATAGGAACGGCAATGGCCGCGAGGTCGGGCAGGTATTCGCCCGATTCGCAGGTATAACCGCAATCGGCGGCGGCCTTGAGATCGGCAATCAGGTCGGATCTTTTCGTGAGGGTATTTTCGGTGTGCCGAGTGAGGGATTCCGGCAGTCCATTGCGGAGGCCCTCCTGCGACTCGAAAGCCAGATGGACCTTGCCTGCAGCCGTGCAATGCAGGGGCAGGGCGCGACCGATCAGCGAAATCGCGCGCACGGCCTGATCGGAGTCGATCGATTGCAGGGGGACGACTTCCCCTCGGCGAAGCAGGCCGACATAGGTGGTTTCGCCGGTTTTTTCGACGACTTCCTGCATGATCGGAAGAGCTTGCCGCAACAGGCCCATCTGCGAGACAAAAGTCTGTCCCAGTTTCAGACATCCCAGGCCGAGACGGTAGTTCTCGGTCGCCTTGTTCTGCTCGATATAGCCGCGTGACTCGAGGGTGGCGAGCAGTCGGAAGACGTTGTTCTTGTGCAGCTTCAGGCGCTTGGAAAGTTCGGTGACCCCGAGTTCGTCGGTCTCATCGCTAAACTGCTCGAGCACATCGAAGGCGTGCGAAACGGATTGAATGACGTAGTTTGTTTTTTCGCGTCGGACCATGGAGCCGCTATTGACCTTCCTGGCGATTGAGAGCGGGCAGCATACCCAAATACTGTTTTATCCTAGGTAGATTCGGTCTTGCCGTCAACTTCATTTGTGGATCGCTTTCCGAAGCTGTTTTAAAACTGTACCTCTGGGAGGCGATTTATGAAGCAGGATACAACAAAAATCCGGCATTGGGTGCTCACATGCGAGCACGCGTCGAAGCGAATTCCGCGGGGCTATCGCTCCCTGGGGCTGGCTCGTGAGCAAATCGCGGATCATATCGGCTGGGATATCGGTGCGCGGGAAGTCCAGAAAGTTCTCGCTCGGGATTTGCCCGCATCAGCGATTTATTCATCTGTTTCAAGGCTTCTAGTCGACCCCAATCGGCATCCGGGTGAGTCATCCCTGATCCCGGCCGAGAGTGATCAGGTTCTGATTCCAGGAAATCAACGATTGACTCCTGTGGAGAGACGATTGCGATTGTCACGTTGGCACGCTCCCTATCATGCGCGTATCGATGCCTCGTTGGGGCAAGCGTGTCGAAAATTTCCGGGTGGCGTTCGGTTGCTTTCGATCCACAGTTTTACCCCGGTAATGGATGGTCATGCGCGCAACTTTGATATCGGTGTTCTATTCGACGCTCACGTGCCGCTCGCAAGGGCCTTCGGTCGGGCCTTGAAGCGGCTTGGTCTGCGGGTGCGGTATAACGAACCGTACTCGGGCTATGACGGTTTGATTTACGCGGCCAAGCGACACGGGGAAGCGCATCAGGTTCCCTATGTCGAGTTGGAAATCAACAACGCGTTGATTCGCGAGGATCGGGGTGTGCGTCGTATCGCCGCGTTGCTTCGCAAGGCGTTGCTCGAGATCTGAAGCATAAAAGGCCCGACACGGATGGCGTGACGGGCCTTTCTGCATCTGCCGGCGCTTCCGCGCGCCTGACGATCAATCGTAGGTGTATGCGCTGACGTCGATCTCGGTTTCTCCGCTTACCCCTTTGGCGTCGGTGCACTCGATGACGACAATGAAGTCATCTTCGATGGTGTAGGTATGCTTCGGGTTCAACGCCTTCACCTTGGGAGAGCCGTCGCCGAAATCCCACTCGCATTCGACGGCGCCAGTGTTGTCTTCGACAATGGATGTAAATTGCACTTCGAGAGGCGGTTCGCCCTCATCGGGTTCCGCCTCGGCATCGACGTAAAGTTCGTCGTAGTAGACAACTGCTGGTTTCGCGGGTTGCGCCGGTGGGAGTCCTGCCGAGTTCTGGTCTGCCGGCGCCGCGGTTTTGGGCGCCTCATTCTGTGTGCATCCGCCGAGAAGGAGGACGATAGCAGCCAGGCATGTCGCCATCCCCTTGAAATTCATATTGTTCAGCATTTCGGATCGATCCTCTATTTTGGAAAATTCCGCAATTCGCGGGCCTGACTTTCTCTATCACTTCGGGCATAGCTTTGAAAAGTGCTCGAATCGCACGACGCAGTTGCGAAAAAAGCCAAAGTTCCTGCGGTTTTCGGGGCCGCCTTCGGTCGGAAGCGGCCTCTGGCTTCTTCTTTCGGGGCTTCTGGATTGCGGCCGGCCAGCCATCCCTATTTACGGCTTCTCCGGAAACGCAATATCGAGTAGGCTGATGCTCACAAATACACGATCGTGAGTATCTTTTCGGGGAGCGATCCGGGCGGAGATCAGCGATCCGCCGCAGGCCTGAAACTGACGATTCATCAGTAAATAAACCATTTTGCCGGGGTCTTGTTGTCGTCCGCAGGGCTCGTTACGAGGAGCAAAAGAAAGAAACTTCAAGCGTGAAGTCGGGACTGGGAGCCCTCCAGGGGCCGGAGTACCCGAGGACGCGTCGCGAAGAGCAGAACGTATAAATTTCAAATCGTGAAGGTCTGCAAGCCTTCTCGTGAGGGCACCACCGGGATTGCCAATTCCGGGCGGACATCAACTCGATGCAACCGCTCCGAACCCTTCCCGGAACTCATGAGTTGGAGGGCAGGAAAATATACCGCTGGGATCCAGATAGCAGCTGACGGTTTTCAGACCGCGGCCAAGCTGGACCGGGACGGAAAAGAAACAAAGCGGATTTTTTGCCGTCTTTGTTTCGGGACGGGGCCCGACATATTTGTCGATATCCGATCTTTCCGACCGGCCGGGAGATCAGATTCGATGAATGAGAAAATTACCGTTCCGGGAATTCAGGGCTCCAAGGGCCTCTCCGCTCACCTGACCATGGTGACCGCTTATGATTGCACGTTCGCTCGGCTGATTGACCGATCGGGTGTCGACATTCTTCTTGTCGGGGACAGCCTCGGCATGGTTGTGCAGGGGGCTGATTCGACAGTCGCGGTCACGATGGACGAGATGGCCTACCACACGAAGATGGTCGCTCGCGCCAAGCCACGCGCGCTGGTCCTCGGCGATATGCCGTACCTGTCATACCACGTCTCGAAAAAGGAGGCTGTGCGTAACGCGGGTCGTCTGATTCAAGCGGGTGCCGAGGCGGTGAAGTTGGAGGGCGGAGAAAAAGTGGCGCGCACGATCGCCGCTCTGGTCCGTGCCGAGATTCCGGTTGTGGGTCACGTTGGGCTGACGCCCCAGGCCGTAAATCGAATGGGTGGTCATAAAGTTCAGGGGCGCGATGCTGCCGGCCGGGCACAGGTGCTCAAGGATGCGCGTGCCGTCGAGGAAGCGGGCGCTTTTGCCATTGTGCTCGAGGGCGTCCCTCTGGATCTGGCGCGTGAGATCACCGAAACGCTGAAAATCCCGACCATCGGTATCGGTGCCGGCCCATATTGCGACGGTCAGGTTCTCGTGATGCATGATTTGCTGGGACTGGATTCGGGTGAAAAACGGCCGCGTTTCGTTCGCAAATTTGCTAATTTGGGAGATCAGGTCACCGATGCGGTTCGGGCCTACCGATCGGAAGTCGCCGCGGGAACATTTCCGAGCGACGCGGAGTCCTATCACGCCTCGGGTAATACCGAACGCGTCGGCTATGGCCTGCGACAGATTGATGCAGTCGCCGATATGCGGGTCTGGGCCGAGCGCACCCGAGCTGCCGGGTTGCGGATCGCGCTGGTGCCGACGATGGGCTTTTTGCACGAAGGCCATCTTTCCCTGGTGCGAGAAGCCAAACGGCGAGGGGATCGGGTTGTCGTCTCGATCTTTGTCAATCCAATTCAATTCGATCGTGAGGAAGATCTCACCTCCTATCCTCGAGAGATGGAGCGAGATTGCGCATTATTGGCTCGCGAGGGCGTCGATATCGTCTTTTCGCCTGCGGCCCAGTCGATGTACGCCGACGATTTTTCCAGTCTGGTGGATGTCGAGAAGTTGACCGAGGGGCTTTGCGGCTCAAAGCGGCCGGGCCACTTTCGTGGTGTTGCGACGGTGGTGACCAAGTTGTTTCACGCCGTGCAGCCACATTTCGCTGTTTTTGGCGAGAAGGATTATCAGCAGTTGGCTGTGGTGCGCCGGATGGCGCGCGATCTGGACTTCGGTGTCGAGATCATCGGCGGCGCGGTTGCCCGCGAAGCGGACGGTCTGGCGATGTCGAGCCGGAATTCGCGGCTTTCTCCGGCCGGTCGCGCGGCGGCCGTCTGCGTGCCCCGCGCTCTCGATGTCGCGCGGTTGGCCGTCGCGGACGGATTGCGAGACTCCGCTCGTGTACGCCAGCTTCTGCAGACCGGATTGGCGCAAGCGGGGGATGCGCGTCTGGAATACGGCGAAGTGGTCTGCCCGGACTCCCTCGAACCAGTTCAGACCATTACAGGCCCGGTGCAGTTGGCGGTGGCCGTGTGGCTTGATGGCGTCAGGTTGATCGATAATGTGCGCATGGATCCACGGGAAACCTCTCCGGAGTTGTTGGCGGTAGCAAAGCCTACCCCCGCGCCGGGAACGAGTTATCCCGGGGATGGCGCTGCGCCCTGGTTGGCCGAGCGCGGGCGGCGATGAGAGTGGAGAAAATGATGGACACGAGTCGAGAGCAACCGGGGCAGGGCATGCGAAAGATGCTCCGTGGAAAGATTCACCGAGCGACCGTGACGCAGGCTGATCTGCATTATGAGGGCTCCGTTACGATTGATCGCACGCTGATGGCAGGAATGGACCTGGTCGAGTTCGAGGCAGTCCAGATCTGGGACGTCGATAACGGCGAACGTTTTGAGACCTACGTTCTGGAAGGCGAGGCCGACTCCGGTGTCATCTGCGTCAATGGTGCCGCCGCGCGCAAGGTAGCTGTCGGGGACCTCGTAATCATCGGCGCTTTCACCTGGATGCAAGAAGAGGCTGCCCGGGCCTACAAGCCCAAAGTGGTTATGGTGGACGGCCAGAACCGCATCAAGAATCTGGCAGCGGCCTGAGATCGCTTCGCCAAGGGGCTGATCAAGCCCCGCGTTGCCAATCCCGCACAAGTTTCACGATCGCCGCCACGGCGACAACCAACATGATTCCACCCCCGTAGAGCTGCCCTCGGATGATCACGAGGCAAAGGGAGCCGAAGACCATCAGAACGATCAGCCCGCTCATCACCAGAACGGGTGGCAGGGCCTTGTTCCAGTCGCCCGATTGAATCACTGCTTTGAGCCGGCCGATCGGTGTGGTGGCGAGCCCATCCTCGGGTCTCACAATCTCCGGTTCACGTCGTGACATCAGGGCAACTCCGAAAGTGGCGATAATCGCACCCGCGAGGGTCAATCCGATGAGAATCCAATTTGGGAAAGTCATTCTTTCTCTGTGAAACGCTTGTTGAGACGATTTTGCAAGTGTGGAAAGTGGCATGCTTCGCGCACCGCTTCCGGCCTGCTATCTTCCGACCATGGCTCGTGAGTCCGGAGTGAAGCAGGTGGCGGACAACCGCAAGGCGCGCCACGACTACTCCCTCGACGAAAAGTTCGAGGCGGGAATCGTGTTGCTGGGGCCCGAGGTGAAGTCCCTTCGTGAGGGGCGGATCAATCTGAAGGACGGCTATGCGCGGGTCACGCGGCAAGGCCAGATCGAATTGGTTGGTGTTCATATTTCGCCCTGGACCCATGCGAATCAGGACGCTCCTGACCCGGAGCGGGTCCGTCGATTACTCTTGCACCGACAAGAGATTGATCGAATCGGTGGTAAAACCCGAGAACGGGGTTTTACCTTGGTCCCCACCCGGGTGTATTTCAAGGATGGAAAGGCGAAGGTCGAAATCGCTCTCGCCCGCGGCAAGGAGAGACAGGACAAACGCCAGGACCTGAAGGAGAGCGAAGCCAAGCGCGAGATCCAACGGGCCCTGAAAGTTCGGAATCGTTGATCGAGAAAATCGGAGGTCGCTGATGGTGCAATTGGATACGGGGCTTGCTGTAGCGAGATTGGCCGACGTTCCCGCCGCCGCGCGGGAGGTGGAGGAGCTGGGGTTCAGCGGGTTGTGGACCGCCGAGACGTCCCACGACCCTTATCTCCCGGTCGCACTGGCCGCCGAGCATACCTCGCGCATCGATTTGGGCACCTCGATCGCGGTTGCCTTCCCGCGCAGTCCGATGGTGCATGCGATGACGGCGTGGGATCTCGCGCAGCAATCGGGAGGACGATTCATTCTCGGCCTGGGCACGCAGGTGCGTGGCCATAACAAGCGTCGCTTCGGCGTTAATTGGCAAAAGCCCGGTCCGCAGTTGCGGGAGATGATCCAGATGATTCGCGCCGCCTGGGATTGTTTTCAGAACGGGACCACCCCTGCGTTCAAGGGCGAGTATTACGAATTCACCCTGATGAGCCCTTTCTTTAATCCGGGGCCGATCGATTATCCGCAAATTCCCATCTATATCGCCGGCGTGAATCCCTATATCTGCCGCCTGGCCGGCGAAATGTGCGATGGATTTCACGTTCACCCGTTGCATTCGGTGGAGTATGTCGAGAACTATGTCCGGCCATGGATCGCGGAAGGGGCGGCGAAAGCGGGCCGAGACCCGTCCAGCATTCAGCTCGCGTCCACTTGCTTCACGATTGTCGGTGACAGCGACAAGGAAAGGGAAGCGATGCGCCAGATGGTGCGCAGTCAGATTTCCTTTTACGCATCCACTCCAGCCTACAAGCCTGTTCTGGCAGCCCACGGCTGGGAAGATGTCGCGCCGCACCTGACCACCAAGAGTCGGGCCGGTGATTGGGCGGGCATGGCGGATTTGATTACCGATGAAATGCTGGACGTGTTCACGGTGACCGGCACATGGTCGGATATCGCCGGCAAGATGAAGGCGCGCTATGAGGGCGTGCTGGACCGGATCGGTTTCTACGTGCCGTTCAACCCGGGGCGCGACACCGATCGCTGGAAGTCATTGGTGGCCAGCTTTCGCGAATGACTTCTGCGGGAACCCGGCTCATTTCCCGGCCTTCAGGATGACGGACGGATCGTAGAATCCCAGACCGCCTTCATAGTCCATCGAGAAGCCCATCCGGCTCTGGACGGCTTCGGGCAGCGAGAAGGCCTCTTCGAGTGTCATCGAGAGGTTCTGGTTTTCTTCCTGCCTCAGCCAGCTGAGCGCATATGTCAGGATCATCCCATAGCGCCAGTTGTCGATTGTGATGTTGGCACCGGCGCCATGAAGGGTGCCGCCCAGCCAGACCAGAACGGATCCGGCCGGCATGGCCGCGCGCGCAACCTCAGAGGGCTCCGCGACTCGACCTTCCTCCCAGCGATGACTTCCCGGGACCAGCTGGGTTCCGCCATTTTCGACGGTGAAGTCCGAGAGGGCCCACATGGTTGCGAGAATCAGGTTGGGGCGCGGTAAGGTAAAGTAAGGAAAGAGATCCTCCTCCCGGTGAAGAATCTGATCTCGCGCGCCAGGCCCGACTTCGACGGCCGCGGTCACATTCAGGTGGTATCGATCGCAGTTCTCCAGCAGGTGCTGGTCGCAGAGTTTCTCGATCCGTGCGTCCATCATCAGCTCAAGTGCTGTCGGGCTGCGGTGGATCAGGGCCACCGCCCGGCGCGTTTTGCCCGCGTAGAAAGATGCCGGATCGTTCTCTTCCACGGGTGCCGAAGCCATTGTTTCTGCAAGCTCGTCCCGGACTTTCGCGATCGCATCGGGCGTGGCGATATCATGAATCACCAGGCAGCCTGACTCGGCCAGCATCTTGTACATCGAATCGGGACTCGTATTCGCCGAACACTCCGGGATGATGTTGCTTGCCATCGTCTCTCTCCTGTTGCGCCAAATGGGTTGCCCGCTCCTGCGGGGCCGGTTTCGCATCGTGGTCGGGGCAGGGTGCCATGGGTTCAGGGGTAAGGTTCAGGGGGCATAGGTCATGGGTCAATCCAGATCGGCGAGGACCAGACCCGTTCGCGGATGGTGGCAGGCACGCGCGGGTCGGGATCGTTGCCCAGCCGGATGGCATCATAGGTCGACCATCGACAGGTCGGGTTCTGCAGGGCACGCACGTAGTAGAAGGCGGCCTGGTCGGTCTCAAAGTCGGGGTCGCGAAAAGCCGCCATCAACTCGGTGGCACCCCCGTCGCCCTCGAGACTGCAATCCTGCAGGTTGACGGAAGCCTCATAGTCCGGGCATCGCTGCGTTGCCGGGTCGACCTTCTTCCCGTCGGCACAGGCCACGTCCCAGACCTTTTCGTGTGTTTTACCGTTCGCGTCAATCCAGCCCTTGACCATCTGGACCCGCTGCAAGAGTGCACTCTGCGTGTCGGCAGCTGCCCATACAAAAAAGGTCGGGCTCTCGATCTGGTCCGCTTCGGGTTGGAGCACGCCACCCATCGGGACGCCGCCGGAGGAAGCGGTCGAGATGGGGGCAGCGTCGTTGATGATCGAAGGCGCAAAGCCCCAACCGGCAAAAAATCGCAGCATCATACGTGGGCCGGATGTCGCATAGGCTTCGCGTCGTTGCATCGCGGCGAAAATAGCTTCGCGAGTATTTTCCTCGGCCCAGACCCCGGCAATGCCGCCCGAGGTGTAGAATTGCAGGATGCCATTATAAGGCGGAGTGTCGTCGCTGAGTTGCCGGAAGCGGCGAATCGCCGGGGAGCTGATCGCACCCGTCTTGCCCACGAAATCCCATTCTTCGACGTCTCCCGGGGAGGCATTATGAGTGTCGGTGGCGGCGATCATCCCGAACGCCAGCGGGTTGAATCCGAGTTCCTGATCGAGTTCCATACCGACCTTCAGTCCTTGGCGGGCGAAGCCTGTCTGAAACGCGCATCCGGTTTTTTGTCCGGGCTCGCATGGGGCCAGAATTTGACTGAAGGCACATTCTTCGTCGGTGGCTCCCACGCCCAGCGCACATTCCGAGGCGCCCTTCACCTGATACATTTCGGCCAGAGGCTCGCGTCGTTTGCGCAGCCGCCAGTCTTCGATGTCGTAGGGCTTTCCATCCCAGGTATAGCGGCTGTAGAACAACCCCCATCCCTTGTTCATATTATGCGGAATCGTCAGGAAGTCGCAGGGCTCGGTGCAGGTTTCCTCCAGCCCACGCCAGAGCTCGAGAGCATTATTGACGTCGAGCGACGAGATCGCGTGTTCGGGTAACTGACGAGTGTCGTTGAAGATGACATTGCGATGGTGCTTGCCGGAGTCGGGCAGGCTGGGTGAGAATTCATAGGCGGCAAATGTGGTCAGCGTACCGGGGTCGTAATAGAGATCGGCCAATTCGATATATTCCGCCCAGTCGGCGTTGCTGTCGCGGAAGCAGCGTTCCACACCACCTTCACCGAACTTACAGAGCGGCAGGAGGGAGATGTCGGAAGGTCGACGAGCTTCGGGCTGGTAGATGCCAGCGGGGCTGGGACTTCCGTCAGGTTCGGTGTTCGAGGAATCCCCAGGTTGCACCGCAATCCCGCGGAGGAGTTGGAAGGTGATCACGTTGGGCTTTTCGAGAAACCAGCAATTCACTTTCTCGACAACCGTGAGGCCCTCGTCGCCGCAACGGGTGCGCATCCCGAAACCCTCGGCATGGTCGGTGATGGCCACAAAGTCGAGAGGTCGCGATAATTGCATGCTTTCCCCGCCGGGACTGCGCAGCGACTCCCCGCGGGCAAAGCGATAGGCGTCTTCGATCGTCAGGTTCGTGCCGAAGAGCTTGGCATCAAAGCTCGCTTCCGTGTGCACATGCAGATCGCCCCAATATAAATTCTTCTCGGGGTTGTAAGAGGTCGATTTCTTTGGCTCGAACGGAGGGATGTCCACCAGAGTGTCGTCTTGAAGCGTATAGTCTGCGGGCGCGGTGGTCGGCGATGTCGCTTGATACATCCGGTAGAGACCAGAGCCTCCATTGAACCAGGCAAGAATAATTCCGAGCACCAAAAGGCAGGACAGGACCCCAAAGATTTTCTTCAATATGCTCATCTGCCCGACCGGATAGGGTTGGCTTTACAGAAATCGAGGATCAAGGCGGCGAATTCCTCACCGACTTCTTCCTGAAGAAAGTGTCCGACGCCTTTCAGGATCTGATGCTTTTGCCCCTGCGCCCCGGGAACCGATTTCCGGAACCGTTTTTCCCCGCCCTGGCTGACCGGATCGCTCTCGCCAAAGATCGTGATCAGGGGTTTCTCGAACGCCTCCAGAACTTTCCAGCCTTCCCGATTGGCCGGAATCGCCGGGTCGTCGGGAATGATCGGGACGAGCGACGGGAACTGACGGGCGCCCTGTTTGTAGGTCTCATCCGGGAAGGGCGCCTCGTAGGCGCGGATTTCATCGGCATTCATTTTGTCGCCCGAAGAAAGGTTCACCACGGCTCCGATATCGAGATCCGGAAATTCGGCGCAATATTTGACCCAGTACATGAAGCCGACACCGTTTTCGTTCGCGCTGAGTTTGGCAAACATCTCGGGAATCGGGAGTGCCGGGGTGTTCTCCAGCATCGTGCGCATCGGGCCGGCCATCTCGTCGGGAATGCCCTTGGCGTCGGGCAATCCGGTATTGGCCACCACGGCGCGGGCAAACCAATCCGGGTGCTCGGTCAGTGCGCGCAATCCCAGCAAACCGCCCCAATCCTGACAGACCATCGTGAGGTCGGTGAGCTCGAGGCTCGAAAGAAGGCTGGTCAGCCAGGCCACGTGGTTGGCGTAGGTATAGTCGCTGCGTTGGGCCGGCTTGTCGGATTTGCCAAAGCCGATCAGGTCGGGAGCGATGACCCGGTAGCCACCTTTGACCAGCACCGGAATCATCTTCCGATAGAGATACGACCAGACGGGTTGTCCGTGCAGGCAGAGGATTACCTCGCCGTCTCGAGGTCCTTCATCCAGATAATGCATGCGCAGCTCGTCGCCATCGCCTGCGGGGATTTGCACGTAGTGCGCTTCGAATGGATAGCCCGGAAGGCCCTCGAAACGTTCGTCCGGTGTGCGCAAAATTTTCATGATTCTTTTTCCTTCGTCTCGGGTAGTTGTTCTCGTGAATCCCTGATGCTGGCTGTCTTGCCGGCCGCAGCCCGAGGGAGCGGGGTCCTCAGGCTGAGGTGCTTCGCTGGCCGGATGGTTGCGGTGTATCGGTTCTATCGGTTGGCACCGGGGTATCTTCTGACGGACTATCCGTTGCTCGCTCCAAGGCTTCGGTCAGGCGCTGGCGGGCCGATGCTGTCAGGTAGGGGAGCAGGACGGCGAAATGGTGCTGGAAACCGCGGTGTTGATCCGCCCACGTCACATCGGTGCACCCGTCCTGCTCGCGGAGATAGTCGGGCCAATACCGGCTGATGATCCACAAGGATCGTGCGAGAATTTCGAGATCGATCGGAATATCGCGGCGGAACATACCTTCACGCTCGAGGCGCCCGAGGAGCTTGCGCAGCATCTTCCGGACCGCGATCGCATCGGGGTCCACGGCTATGGCTTGGATCGAGTCGGAGAATTGCAGATAATCCCTCAAGAGAAAGCGGTACCGTAGCTGAATCCGCACGGCGGAGAGGATCCCGACGACATAATCGTCCGCTGTGGAACTGGTAGCCGATCGCGATCGATTGGCTTTCATATCATCGCGACATTGCTGCACCAGAACTTTGACCAGGTCGATTTTGGTGCGAAAATGGTACCAGAGATTGCCCTCGGCGATCCCGACCGCGTCGGCGATCTCGGCCAGCGTGGTCGTGCTGTACCCATTGCGATTGAAGCGCTGCAGGCTCTCGTCGAGAATCCGTTGGCGTGTGTTTTTGGTGGTGCTCATGGCGGCGATCGACCAGTTCGAGGCGGCCCGTGGCTCTCGCGAGAGAAATCCCCGAGAGTTTCTGCTCCGCGGCCCAACTTGCAGTTTTAGGGTATCGAGCCTAAGATTAGGCTGTCAACCCTAACGGGGGTCTCCAAACGACAAGCGGCACGAAAGGGCTAGATTTCATGGGACTTATACTCACCGAGAATCAACTCATGTTGCGCGATATGGCGCGGAACTTCTTCGACGAGAAGTCTCCGGTCAGTCGCATGCGTGCGCTCCGCGACACGGAAGATGCAACTGGTTTTGGCCAGGACCTTTGGCGCGAAATGGGCGAGCTCGGCTGGATCGGGATTCCTTTTCCCGAGGAAGTCGGGGGCTCGGGTATGGGTTACGGGGAACTCGGCGCCGTGCTCGCCGAAGCCGGCCGCGTCCTGGCGCCGGAGCCCTTTGTTTCGACAGTTCTCCTCGGCGGCAACGCGGTCGCTCTGGGTGGTCAGGAAGCTCTGCAGAAGCAGCTTCTGCCGGGTGTTTGTCAGGGACAGAGGATTCTTTGTCTGGCGCTGCAGGAACAGGGTCGATTTTCTCCGTACGCTGTCGAAACGAGCGCCAAGGCCGAAGGGGATCGGTTTGTCGTGAACGGCACCAAGCAATTTGTTCTCGACGGCCATGCCGCCGAACAAATCATCCTTGTGGCCCGCACCTCGGGTTCGCGCGGCGACCGTGACGGATTGGCCCTGTTGGTCGTCGATGCCGGCGCAGAAGGCGTCGTTGTCGAGCGCAGTCAGTTGGTCGACGGCCGCTCTGCGACGACAATCACCTTCTCGAATGTTTCGGTCGATGCGGATCGGCTTCTCGGAGAGGTCGATCGTGGTGCTGAAATCCTCGATGCGGTTTTGGACCGCGCCACGATCGGGTTGTGCGCGGAAATGGTGGGCTGCTTCGAGGAAGCTTTCGAGCGGACCCTGGAGTACCTGAAAATTCGAGAACAGTTCGGGGTGAAGATCGGCAGCTTTCAGGCACTGCGACACCGCGCTGCCCATATGTTCGGCGAACTCGAATTTGCAAGGTCGGTGGTCCGGGATGCGCAGAGTGCGATTGATGATAACCGCGACGACATCGCCGAATGCGCCAGCGCAGCAAAGTCTCGTTGCTCGGATGTTGCCAAGTTGATCGGCGGCGAAGCGATCCAGATGTACGGCGGGATCGGCATGACGGACGACGAGGAAATCGGCCTTTTCTTCAAACGGCTCAAGGCTTTGGAACTGACCCTGGGCGACAGCATTTACCACCGCGACCGCTTTGCCGGTCTGCGCGGCTACTGATCCGAGAACACAAGGAGATAACGCATGTCATCTGAATCCATCGAAGAATTTCGCCAGGAAGTCGTAAATTGGGTTGAAGAAAATCTCCCGCAAGAAATCCGTGTCGGCAATCGCCAATCGATGATGGGCCTCCCGGTTACCCGGGAGTGGATCAAAAAGCTCACGGATCGAGGTTGGGTCTGTCCGGAATGGCCAGTCGAATACGGCGGTGCGGGTCTGGATCGCAAACAGGCTGCGGTGGTCAAGGCGGAGCTGGCATCGCGCCGCGCACCTATGGTCAAGGGCTTCGGAACGCAGATGATCGGCCCGACTCTTCTCGAATTCGGGACCGAAGAACAGAAGCTTGAATTCCTGCCGAAAATCGCCCGCAATGAGATGAATTGGTGTCAGGGCTACAGCGAGCCGGGCGCGGGTTCGGATCTCGCCAGCCTGCAAACCCGCGCGGTTCGCGATGGGGATGAGTACGTCGTGACAGGCCAGAAGATCTGGACGTCGTACGCGCATGCCGCCGATTGGATTTTCTGTCTGGTCCGCACGGATCCGGACGCGCCCAAGCATGAAGGCATTACCTTCATCCTCTTCCCGATGAAGCAGGAAGGCGTCGAGGTTTCTCGCCTGACTCTGATCGACGGCAGCGCGGATTTCTCGCAGGTGTTCTTCGAGGGCGCTCGGGCGCAGGCCAAGCATGTTGTCGGCGAAGTCAACAAGGGTTGGACGGTCGCCAAGCGGCTTTTGCAGCATGAGCGCTCTTCGGATGGCGGCAGCGAAGGCGGCATTCTGGGCGCGATGAAAGAGACGTTTGTGGACATCGTAAAGCGGGAAGTCGGCTTGGAAGACAGCAAGTTGGCCGATCCCTCCATGCGACAGAAGATGGCAAGCCAGGAGATGGAAGCCAAGGCGCTCTCGCTCACCATGAAGCGGGCAATGGCCGAGGCCCGGGCCAAGCAGACGGGTCGAGATATCAGTTCTCTGGGCAAATACCGTTGGGCAAATATGGTCAAGAACGAGCAGGATCTGGTGGTTCAGGCCATGGGAACTCAAGGGTTGGGATGGTCGGGTCCTGGTTTCGAGGACACCCAGCTGGAGCGCACCCGCGCGCTGCTGACCACGCGTTCGGATTCGATTTGGGGCGGTACCAACGAGGTGCAGCTCAACGTCATTGCCAAGCGCGTCCTGCAGATTCCGGAGTAGGGGGGGCCGACGGCGGGGCTCCCCCAGGAATCACGCCAACCAGGAGAAATCGAAGTGATTGAACTTAGCCGAGAAGGCGCCATTCACCGGATCACGCTGAACAATGGTCCCAATATGATCGACCTCGATTGGCTCGATCGCATGCACGCGGTTCTCGATACGGTGGAGGCCGATTGCGAGGGGGAGGCGGGCCTGGTGCTGACCGGGACCGGGAAGTTCTTCTGCAGTGGGCTGAATGTCGAGAAGCTGATGGCCTTGACCGAAGAGGAGATCCCTCGATTCAGCTCGGGCATGTTGGGCTTCATGCGCCGGTTGGTCTCCTTGCCCGTGCCGACAGTCGCGGCAATCAATGGACACGCTTTTGCCGGCGGGGCTTTTGTGACGCTCGGTTGTGACTATCGGGTCATGCGGGCTGACAAGGGATGGGTCTGTATTTCGGAAGTGGATGTGGGCGTTGCGATCGGAGACCCCATGATGCGTTTGCTCAAGGCCAAGCTGACTCCGCAAATCGCACGAAACGCTGCCTTGACCGGCAAGCGTTATACGGCCGAGGAAGCTCTCGATGCCGGGATGGTCGACAGGATCTCGACCGAAGAGGCCTTGCTGGCCGAGGCGACGGCCCTGGCGGCCAGTATGGCGAGCAAGGAGCGTGGCATTTTCTCCACGATCAAACGTCAACTGAATGCAGATTTGATCAAAGGCTTCACAGTCGAAGCCTGACTTCTGTCGCTTTGCGGAAGTCCCGAAAAACTCAAGAGAGGCCTGACCCATCATGAAGACACGCATCACGGAACTTTTTGGCATCGAACATCCCATTATCCAGGGCGGCATGCACTTTGTGGGTCTGGCCGAGATGGCTGCTGCCGTTTCCAACGCGGGTGGCCTGGGGATCCTGACGGGCTTGACGCAAGGCACTCCCGAGAAACTGGCCGCCGAGATCAGCCGTTGTCGGGAGATGACCGACAAGCCCTTTGGCGTGAACATGACTTTTTTGCCCGCCTTGCAGCCGCCCGACTATCCGGGGCTCTTCGAGGTGATCATCGAAAGCGGCATCAAGGTTGTCGAGACGGCCGGGAACAATCCGGCCCAATGGCTGCCAATGCTCAAGGAGGCCGATATCAAGGTCATCCATAAATGCACCTCGGTCAGGCATGCCTTGAAAGCCGAGAAAATCGGTTGTGATGCGGTGTCGGTCGATGGTTTCGAGTGCGGTGGTCATCCGGGAGAGGATGATGTTCCGAATTTCATCCTTCTGCCGCGTGCGGCAGAAGAATTGGAAATCCCGTTTGTCGCTTCCGGTGGAATGGCCGACGCGCGGAGTCTCGTCGCTTCTCTGGCGATGGGTGCCGACGGCATGAATATGGGGACTCGGTTCATCGCGACAAAAGAGGCGCCCGTGCATCCCAACGTCAAGCAGGCGCTGGTGGAGGCCAGTGAGCTGGATACGCGACTGATTATGCGGGGCCTGCGCAACACCGAACGTGTGCTTACCAACGCCGGTGTCGAGAGATTGATCGCCAAGGAAAAGGAACTCGGCGCCGATCTGAAATTTGAAGATATTCTTCCCGAGGTTGCGGGCATTTACCCCAAGGTGATGCAGGAGGGCGATGTCGATTCGGGCGCCTGGTCCTGCGGAATGGTGGCCGGGCTGATCCATGACGTACCGACAGTGGCTGAGCTGGTCGATCGCATCATGAGCGAGGCGGATGACCTCATTCGCCAGCGTCTGGTGGGCCTGCAGAGCGCTTGAGTCGGATGGCCTCTGAAGTCCTCTTGCCGGGGGGTTCGTCATCTTCGGCAAGGGAGGGTAGCATCGCGTCATGAAGTCATGCATGCACGGGTCGTTTCGGATATATCGGTCGATTCTTCTCGCCGGCTTTGGGGTCGTTCTGGTCGCGGGATGTGGCGCTTCCACGAGACCCGACCCGGGGCCACCTCCATGCCCGGTCATCGACCGAGTGGAGGTTGTCGGGCGCGTTGTGTCGCCGGAAATTCGCGAGGTTTCGGGATTGGTGGCAAGTCGCGCACAGCCCGACGTTCTGTGGGTGCATAATGATTCGGGAGATCTTCCCCGTTTGTTTGCGATCCACACGGACGGATCTCTGCGGGGTACGTTTTTGCTCGAAGCGACGGCTCGTGATTGGGAGGATATGGCGATCGGGCCGGGGCCGAGGCGAGGCCAGCAGTATCTTTACCTCGCGGACATCGGCGACAATTTCAGCCAGAGGGATTCCATCCAGATCCACCGTTTTGCAGAACCTGTGGTGGATGGCGCGAATCATCAGATTGCGGCAAGCGAGATCGTCACGATGGATCTTACCTATCCCGATGGAGCTCACGATGCCGAAACTCTCCTGGTCGACCCGGAAACCGGGGATCTGCTGATTGTGATCAAGACTCTCTATGCGCCCGGTCCATCTTTGGTCTATCGCCTCTCCGCGGAAGCCCAGGCGCGTGGCGATACCGTGCTGGAGTTGGTCGGCGAGGCAAATCTCGAAGGAGGCGACTTTACCACCGGAGGGGATATTTCCCCCGACGGTCGAGAAATCCTCGTGCGGGGCTATGTCGGGGCACGTCTCTGGCGGCGCACGCGACGACAATCCGTTGCCGAGGCGCTGGCGGGAGAACCGTGTGAGGTCCCGGTCGTGGGCGTGCCGGAGGAACCGCAGGGCGAAGCGATTGGATTCTCGCCCGACGGTACAAGCTACCTCACGCTGAGCGAGGGCCTTGATCAGCCCATTTATCAATACTCCCGGTGACGCTTTTGTGGATCGAACGAAGGCTGGAGCGGGATCGTGATGGTGATGTCGGATAGCGAAACAGAAACCCCCCAAGGGGAGGGGCCGATGGTCGAGTTGGCTCGGTTCTCCACCCTCGACGACGGACTCCTGGCGCAAGGGCGTTTGCAGGCCGATGGCATCGAGGCCGTTGTCGATGATCGCTCTTTTTCCGTGTTGCCGGTCTTGTCCAGCGGGCGGCCTCAGGTGCGTGTGCTTGTGGCCCAAGGTGATCTCGAGCGAAGTTGGCGATCTCTGGCCGCCGATCACGGCTCCGATCTGCAGGACATTGCCGAGTCTTCGCTGGCGCCGGGGCCTGATGAGCGTTGTCCACTCTGTGGCAGTGAGGATCTGATGCTGCGTCGCTTTCTGATGCCGGATAGTCTGTGGGCTTTCGCTCTGACGGTTGCCGGCATTGTCCTGCTGATCCGTGTTCTGGGCTTCGGGATCCCCGGTCTGGCCGGTGCCGCTGCCGTTCTATACGCGATCAATGTGTTTGTCGGACCTACGATTGAATGCAAGAGTTGTCACCATCGTTGGCGCGCTCGCGGCGAGCGATGACCGTCATCTTGTCCAACCTCGGATAGAATCAGCAACAGGAAACAAAAATGAACGTTGAGAATCGACTGGCCCCTTCGGAAGAGCAGGTCAAGGGATTTCTGGAAGGCGATACCGATACGCCGATCTTTATGGTGAATCTCCTGAAGTTCCGGGAGAAAGCAGAGTATGCCGATGGCCGCGATACGGATTTGACCGGGCCGGCCGCATACGCAATCTACGCCGAAGAAGTCCAGGGGCACCTGGAGAAGGTCGGCGGGCGAGCTATTTTTGGTGGTCAGGTGTCTCGCTTGATGCTCGGCGAAGTGGATGAGCTCTGGGACGCCGTGGCGATCGCGATGTATCCGAGCCGCAAGGCAATGCTCAGCATGATCCAGGACCCTGATTATCAGGCGAGCGAGCAGCACCGAAGCGCCGGATTGGCCGGTCAGCTGAATATCGAAACCAAGTCCGCGGATGATTTTGCTGCGAGTTTAAGCTGACGCCGTCGCTGCCCCGGGTGCTTTCGAGACAGCGCTTGCCTTGGCAGGCTGTTGTGATCGCCGATCTCAGGAGGGGCGCAGGCCGAAACGTTTGATATAGGCTCCGAATTCGTCACGGACGCTCGTGGGGTTCACGCCGAAGTCTTCGGGCTGGTATTGGTGCTCGCCGTGTTTGCCCTTCGGGTTATCAGCGATGAAGCTCCGCATGCGCGTGGCGGCATCGTCGGGCAGTGGCAGATCGAACGCGGCATAGATCTTTTCCACGACCGCAAACTGATCTTTCACGAAATCTCCGAACTGCACGTCGTAGAAGAGGGCGTCGGGGTGCTCGCCAGCCTCGCGCACTTGCAGTCCGTGTTCGACGGCCCTGCATAACCTGCGGGTCCAATCTTCGGCCACTTCCATCCGGTCCACCTTGTCGCTGCCCATGCTGCGCACCAGAGAGGTCAGACTGGCGTAGGATGTCATCGAGTCGACGGGGTCGCGGTGTGTGAAGACGATCCGTGCATCAGGATAGGTTTGCAGAAGGTGCTCAAGGCCCCAGAGGTGTGCGCCGGTCTTCAACACCCAGCGCTCCGCACCGTGGTGTGATTGGAGATGTTGGAGCTGTTGTTTGTGAAAGTGGTAGACGTGGCTCCAATCAGCCTCCCTGTCGACCCAGTCCTGATATGTCGGTACGCGAAACTGGCAATGGAACAGGGGCGTACACATCGTCTCACCCATCAAGGTGACGCACTCCTGGGTCAACAAGGCCCCCATGGGATGCATCGCCTTGAATCCGGGAATCATGGCGTCGATATCGGGGAAGGTCGCGGCGCACGCTTCGATGCGGGGGTCGGTGTGGAAGAGGGCTGTTTCGGGCGGAGGAGAGGGGAACATGACTTCCCAGGTCATCGGCGCCCGATTGGAAGTATCCTGCGCCAGAATATCATGCAGAACCGTGGTGCCCGTCCGGGGCATGCCGATGATGAAAACCGGTCGAACGATCTTCTGATTGGCGATCTGGGGATATCGTTTCCGGTCTTCGACGTAGTTCAAGCGGTTGACGGTATGGCCGAGGATCCGTTCCTGTGCGATCAGAAGCCCGATGTCATTGAGTCCGGCTTCCTCGCGGAGAGAGTCGAGGAATCTCTCCAGGGGTTCGGTAAAGGGGCCTTCGCCAAGATCGGAGAGACCATCGGCGCGACTCATGGCTTCGGTAAGCAAGGCCTGGGTGGAGAGGATATCGTCCGACATCCTCCTGCCCTATCACCGGCCGCGGGCCGTTCCCAAACGGCCACTTCGAGTGAATAGCAGCCGATCTCGCGCGGTTGGCGAGCTGGTTCAGTCGGTGTAGCCCAGAGCCCGGAGTTTGGCCGCGGTGTCGGCGGGCACGGAGGTCTTGCTCGCATCGCCGGAGGGCGGGGGCTTGGCGCCCGATTCGTAGAGCGCAATCCATGCTTCGCCTTCGCTCCGAAGAGCAGGGTCTTCAAGCTCCTGCATTTCAAGCGGATCTTCTTTCGTCGCGAAGACGGCTGTGGGGCGTGACCCACGGCGATAGCGAATGAAGCGATGCGTATCGGTCCGAGCGGAGATATGGTCGGCGGTTTTCCGCCGATTCTCACCGTAGACGGCGCGAGGGCTCGCGAGGGCAGGATCGTTCAATCGGGCCATAAGTGAGGTTCCGCTACTCTGCGCCAGTGGCGGCTGCCCCGTGAGTTCCAGAATTGTCGGCAAGATATCGACAAGGGAAACGACCGAGTCCACGCGACGGTTCGGCGGGATTTGATTGGGCGCTCGGATGATCAATGGGACATGCATGACGGATTCTGGGAGGAGGCCCGAATGGCCTACGGTGCGATGGACCCCAAATTCTTCGCCGTGATCCGATGTGATGATCACGACGGTATCGTCACCGATCCCGATCTCCTCCAATTCGGCCAGGAACCGCCCGACCATGGCATCGGTATAGAGAACTTCGCCCGAATAGGCGTTCAGCATCCGCAGTTTCGGTGCCGGCAGAGGCTCGGGCAGCCAATCGGGTGCCCCCGTGAAAACATCGTATTCGGGAGGAGGGAAATAAGGCGAATGTACCTGATAGGAATGAATGAAAAAGAAATACGGGTCCGCATGGTGCGCCCGAATCCACTCGGTCGCGGTAGCTAAAGTGTCCTCGATAAAGCCCAGGCGATGTTGATGGCTGGTGCCGTGTTCCTCTCGATAAAAATCAAAACCTCGGGCGAATCCGCTGCTTCGGGCAATCATGGCATTTTCGGTAACCGCTCCCGTGAAATAACCGGCCTGAGAAAAGATTTCTGCGGCAATCGGGGTTTTGCGAGACACTCGAGTTCCGGGGATGATGACGTTGTGAATCGACGGATAGAGGCCGGTCAGGATGCTCATATGAGAGGCCGTGGTCGAGGGGTAGGTGGTCATCGCTTGCGAGAAGACGACGCCTTGTCGTCCGAACTCGTCGATGCTTTCCGTCAGGCTGCGACCATCGCGAATCTGTCCGACAAAATCTCCACGCAGCGTATCGATCGAAATCAGGATTACGCTCGGAGGCTTCCTGTCTGCCACAGGAGCGGTTAGCACCGGTGAGCCGAAGAGCGGCGCGATCAGGGTGGCACCAACTCCTGCTGCGGGTTCCGCGGCGAACTGGAAGACACCCTGCTGTCCGGCGAAACGATTGAGCGAAATTGTTCGCTCCTGCCACCCTCTGGATTCTGGTTGCAGAATCTCTTCGAGCAGAAGGTGCTCTTCGCCACCGATGTCGATAGTGATCTTGAATCGAGTCGATCCGGCCCCGATGGCGACGGCGCGCGGATCAACCGCCAGATGGACAACAAGTTCGTTTTCTTTGGCGATGGCTTGCGTCCGGGAGCGCCAGCTTCGCCGAATGCTGGCGAGCTCTAGAGCGATCACCTTGATCCTGATTTCCTCGTCGGGCTGCCCGGCGTTTTCGAGCTCCCCCTGAAGGCGGCCGCGACCGGCAGGCAGGAGCAGGGGGGCCAGTCCGCCGTCATCGAGGATGTTTCGCGGGTTTCGCACCGATTTAATCAGGGCGGCCTGGTCTTCCAGCCAGATGGGGCGCTCGATGTCGAGGTAGGCTTTTCGCTGATCATCGATTGTCAGGCGCCCGCGGAAGATCTCCTTGCCGAGATTGCAGCCTAGAGCCGGGCGCAACACATCATCGACCTCGCAGCGGGGTGTCCAACTGATATCCTTGTCGAGCTTCTCCCAGATACGCAGGGAGACGTTTCGCGCCCGGTTTTTCGGCGTTTCCGTGATCTCCGTTGCTGTACCCTGAGGGCAACCGACCAGCATCAAAACGATCAAAAAAAAGGATACGGCGGACAAGAAATGCACATCGCGAGCATAGGAAAAGCTGCTGGACGGGACAACCGCGAACAAATCGCACCCACACAGCCCGGCTTTCCACGCCCATGGATTCGGGCGAAGAAGTCTTCCTTTCCGAGGCTGCAGACCGTATAATGAAATAATGTCGTCATGGGGGCGACCTGGATTCGACGGGGGTTGAAGAAACTATTGGTTGCACGCCGAGGATGTCGGTTGGCCTCGTTAATCAGTCCGGCACGCATTTAATTGCGGATAATTTTCCACAACCTCTCGCGGCTTAGTTCGTGAGACGTCCGCTGGGTCCTTTCCCGAGGGATTCGGATGGGCGCAAATTTTCGGGATCGGCGACGGGTCTTCCGTCGGTAGACTCGCCGCTTAACTTAATCCGACTGGTCTTGGCAGGAGCCTGCTCACGGGCGCCGTCGGGACGAGATTAATTCGTGAGCTAAGCGTGTAGAGACCTTTGGTGGACCGCTCTCGGACGGGGGTTCGATTCCCCCCGCCTCCACTACCTATTTCCCCTCGGCACCTGCCACCAGGTGCCAGGGGGAAATACCCAGCGTGATGTCGGGTGATTCTGCCGAATCAGGGTGAAACATTCCGATCGGGGACGGTTGTCGATCACACGTTTCTTCTTGCTTTTGGTCCGCTGAGCAGGAGATGAGGTGCAGGGTGCCTCAGCCCGGTCCTGCGCCAATCAGTTGGTTGAG
>JAQWJE010000045.1 GCA_029248525.1 Candidatus Binatia bacterium | reverse complement strand
CTCGAGGATGACGTTTGGGAGCTCTACAACACGAAGGAAGACTTCAGCTTGGTGAATAACCTGGCGGATCAGTACCCTGAGCGTGTGGCGGCGATGGAAGCCACTTTCATGGAAGAGGCCGAGAAGTACAACGTGCTGCCGATCGACGATCGTACCGTGGAACGCATGAATCCAGCTATCGCAGGACGCCCTGATTTGTTGGGCGGCCGCAAATCACTGACGCTTTACGGTGGCATGAATGGCATATTGGAGAATACGTTCTTGAACTCCAAGAACACATCCAAGCGTATTACGGCCGATGTAGAAGTCGACGAAGGTGCAACAGGGGTGATCCTGACCCAAGGTGGCCGTTTTGGCGGTTGGTCACTTTACATGAAGGACGGTCGACCGATTTACACCTACAACTTCCTCGGCCTTGAGCGGTTTACTGTGGCAGCGGAGGAGCCTATTCCGCCCGGCCCTGCAACGATCGTCATGGACTTTGACTACGACGGCGACGGCTTGGGCAAGGGCGGCGATGCCACCATCGCAGTAAATGGCAAGAAGGTGGCCTCCGGCAGAATTGGCCGAACTCAGCCGCTGATCTTTTCGGCGGACGAGACAGCAGATGTGGGCCTCGACAACCAGACACCGGTGGCGGATGACATTGGTGTAGGTCCGGAAGAAACGCGCTTTACCGGCACCATTAATCAAGTGGTACTCGCGATCGAATAGGCCTTTCGCAAGGATGCCGATAATAAAAGCCACCCTCGGGTGGCTTTTTTTATTTTCTCTGCACGCCCGAGTGAGATGCTGGAGCCATCAAAAGAAGAAGCGCGAACCATTATACCGGCACATCGCCCTTTCCGCCGTGGCTATCCCGCGCCTATCACACAGTTCCACTGGCAAGGTGGTTTACACGTTGAAGACGCCTTGCCGGGACGGCACGACCCACGCGGCACAGAAGTGAAACGAATCGCCAATACTGGAGTTCGCTCACCCGCTGAACGGCACATCGCGATGTCCTGGGCCCAGCGACTCAAGCGAGTATTCATTGCCTGAAGAACCGCTTCGCTGCAGATCCATCACGCCTTGCTTGACTATACACATCAGCCACGTCTCCATCCTGATCTACGGCCCGCCACAGGTAATGCTGCTTGCTATTAATTTGAATGGTCCAGCACACCGGTGAATACTTCATCCACCAAGAGTGGTGTCGCCCTAGCCTCGGTGCTTTTCGTGTCAATCTGCGTAAATAAATGTTTCCGATCCGGATGCACCATGGGCGGATCGACTCACGAGTAACGATGATGCCGTATTCGGCAAGCCGAGTCCTCCATTAGCAGTCTCCGACTCGCCTTCCCGCCCGCGGCAGAGCCGCTAGGCGGCGACTGGGACGCAACGCGGCGCTGCGCGCCATCACCAGCGAGAGCGCTCGCAGCCTGGGGCTTGAAGACGAGATCGGATCGATTGAGGTGGGCAAGCGCGCGGACTTCACCGTACTCGAGGAAGATCCCTACGCGGTTGGCCCGGAGAGGCTCCGCGACATCGACATCTGGGGCACGATCCTCGACGGTCGATCTCATCCCATCCCGCGTGACTGACTTCTATTCGGAAGGAAACACTCGGATTGCTGGTGATCTCAACACAGACCACCGGAGCTCAGCGGAAAAAGCCCGAACCGTTTGGTCGTCGGGCAAGATCGCGCTAGCTTGCGTCAAACAAGCAATTGTCAGATTTACGGGAGGCTCAATCTATGCGTCGCATCTCCACAATTACGCTCGTCACAATCATGTTCATCGGCTGCGGGGGCTCCAGTTCGACCTCCCCGAATGTCGTCGGTCCCGTGGATCCGCAGCCCACACCGAGCGCCGCGCCAGAGCCGGAACCAACGACGCCACCTTTGGCTTCAGTCGGGAGTTGCGATTACCGGAATCCGTTTTCCGGACTTTTTGAATGCAAGCACTACTCGGGGGAAGGTTGGACCGAAGACGGGGCTCAAGGAGATTGCGTTGGAGGCCCGCTGGGAAGCCCTGGCGAGTTCCATGCAGGGATAGCCTGTGCGGTCGAACCTTCGCTCGGCAGTTGCCCGGTGGAGGCCGACGAATCGCTTGATTTCGTGATCGAAATCGGAGGCGATCAAGGGCGAGACTGCGCAGCCTCAGCGCAAGCCTGTACCGGTTTCATGGGCGGCACTTTTTACGCATCGCAAAATTGCTACGGGTACGACCTGCCCCCCATGTCGAGCGGCGGCGGCGAGGCGACGATTTTCCAATGGCCGACTCGATCCTGTGTACCCGCGCATGATGGCGAACCTGAAGGCGCCACCGACGGAGAGGTCTGTACCTGGAATCTGATCTCGGGAAGCACCGAAGAGGGAAGGCTCTATGTAGACTACGGAGATTGCGACGTGATCTACACGAATCGTCCCTATTATCCGCTGGGCCCTTGGGCAAATCCGCCCGAGTCGGACTCACGCTATGATGATGACGAGTGGATCGAGGAGGCGGATTGGGTTCAGGCGCAGGTTCGCTCAAGCGCGTGTGTTTGCTGTCACAGCGAGGATGCCCCGCAGGGGCCGGCTCGCTGGTCGGTAGATGCGGGGCCACTCTGGACGGACACCATGAGTGATGAGGCGATCGCTCTATTTGCAGGAATCACCGACTCCAGCGTGCTTGGTGCATTCCCGCCAGAGCAGAACAACGGATTCGATCGCATCAACAGTGCGATTCCGAGCACACACCCCGATCGCATGAAGGCCTTCTTTCTTGGCGAACTGGACCGTCGCGACGTCATGCAGGAATTTCTCGATCAACTCCCGGATGTAGGCGGCCCGCTGATCCTGCAAAGAGACTTTGTCCCCGAGGCCTGCGGGGAAGAGGAAGGCATCGATGCCAACGGGCGTTTCATTTGGAAAGGCGGCGCGGCGCGGTATCTCTGGATTCTTGAGGAAGGCAGTGAAAACCCGGGCCTTCCACCGAATCTCGACATTCCCGAGGGTACAATCTGGCGCATCGACGTAGCTTGGGATCAAGAACCGTTCGAAGCCGGCGTCGCCTATGGAGAGCTGCCCGGCGCGGCATTCAAGAGCTTCCCGGAAGGGCAGGATCCTGCCGCACTGACCCCGGGATCAGCTTACTATCTGTACGTCTTGCGAGATATCGCGATCCCCCTTGCCAGGTGCGTCTTCACAGCACCGTAGGATGCCGCACAACTAGCAAATTCGTCGGGACGGCTCCCTCTGGGCTACTGCACATAGCCCAGTTGGCGAAGCCGCTCGATCTGGCTTGGGCTGAGGGGCTGGTCGGCGCCTCGATCAAGGCCGCTGCCATCTACTTTTTGCATCTCTGCAAAAAGCTCCCTGACGATGTCGGGGTGCTCATCTGCCACATCCGTCTTCTCACCGGGGTCCGCGACCAGATCAAAGAGCCGACGACGGCCTCCGGACAGATCGGGAATATAGACCATCTTCCAGCGATCCGTGCGCACCATGCGATGCTTGCCCTCAACACCGGCGAGATGTCGTTCCGGGTCGATGCCCATAAACGATCGCCCCGTCTCACCGTAGGCCACTCGGCTGGCAGGAAAAGACTGCCCATCAGAATGCGCGAGAAGGCTGCTCCCATCGACTCCCGGTGGAGGCGGCAGCCCAATGGCATCCATCAGTGTGGGGAAGACATCGATCACCCGTACCTGCGCGTCCACGACCGTGCCGGGGCGGCGGTCTTCGTGGCCTTCCGGCAGCCAAAGAATCAGGGGGACATGCATCACGGACTCATCGACCCGCGGCCCGTGCTGCATATAGCCGTGCCCGCCGAAGCTCTCGCCATGATCCGAGGTGATCACAATAATGGTATCCTCGAGAAGCCCGCTCTGGCGCATCTTCTCGACAAGGTCGCCGTCGCTTGGGCAAAAAGGGCCTTCATGTTTCCTACCGTCCCTTCACGAAAGCTCGCAGTGCATCCGCATCGACCGAGGCACCCTCGGCCAGGACAACCGCTGCGCCGACTTCCTCGCCGAGTCGGTCATCCGGTACCCCGATCACGGCACATTCCGCAACGGCGTCGTGATCGAAAATCGCGGCTTCGACTTCGGCGCAATACACGTTCTCGCCACCGCGCAAAAGCATATCCTTAGCGCGGTCCACAATCGCGATAAAACCATCTTCGTCGATGCGCGCGATGTCACCGGTGTGCAGCCAGCCGTTGGTGATGCTCTCGGCGGTCGCCTCGGGGCGATTCAGATATCCCCGGATGACCTGACCGCCACGGACACAAAGCTCGCCGACACCGCCGTCGGTCACGGGCTTCCCGTCGGCCCCCTCGATCAGGGTTTCGAATACCGGCAGAATAGGCCCCACGGTCTCTGGCTTGTCGACGAAATAATCGGCCGAGTTCATGGTGATCACACCACAAGCCTCCGTCATGCCATAGCCGGTACCCGGACGCGCACTCGACACCCGCGACTCGATCTTTTCGACGAGATCGGGCTGAATCGCAGCCCCGCCTCCGCCGAGCGACTTCAGGGAGGATGTATCGGCCTTTGCAAAGTCCTCATGGGCGATCAATTCACGGGACATCACGGGCACGCCCGAGATGGTCGTCACTCGTTCTTTTTCGATCAGTTTCAGGGCCTGTCCGGCATCCCATTTGTAGACAAGGATAAGTTTGGCCCCCGTAAGTGAAGCGCCGTGCATGACACAATTACACGCGGTGACGTGAAATAGCGGGGTCACCACAAGAAAGCATGGTGGGTACGAGACCTCATCGGCAGCCGGGGCCGACTTTTTGCCAGCGGCGTCGAGGGCGGCCGGTGAGGCGGCATTCCAGAATGCCATGCTCATAATGTTATTGGTGCAACCGCGGTGCGTGAGCTGCGCGCCCTTGGGAACACCAGTGGTTCCCGATGTGTAAAAAATGCATGCATCCGAATCAGGGTCGATGTCCGCGTCGGGCATGGCACCTTCGCCGGCAACCAATTCTGACCATGGCAGGGATCCCGCCGGAGCACCTTCGTCGACGCGCACCGAAATGATCTGAAATTCACCAACTTGGTCGCGGACCGGCGCGAGCCTCTCGAGTCGCTCCTTGTCTGCGATCAGCATCGTCGGTTTCGCATCATTCAGGGCGTAGACCATTTCGGGTCCCGTCCACCAAGCATTCATGCCCACCACACTTGCCCCGACCGAGATGGCTGCCCAGTAGGAAAGCACCCATTCGGGATAGTTTCGCATGGCGACGGCAATGCGATCGCCAGGCTTTACACCGAAGCGGTCGACAAGATTACGGGCGGCAGCGGCCACCAATTGATGGGATTCCGCATAGGTCAATCGTTCTTCCTCGTAGACGAGGTAGTCGGCATCACCATGGCCTGCGGTCCCCAGCCAGACCTGACGCATGTCGGCCGGAGCGTTCTTGTAGGTCCGCAGCGGGACGCCATCGATCGTGACTTCTGCGATCTCGAACGGGCCTCCTTCGCCAGTTAGCTGAGCGGTGATTTCACGAAGTTCCTTGTACATTTCAGTTCTCCCATCCCGGGTTGCAGTCAGGCTTGGAACCTTGGCGACCCACGCTCGTCTCCTCAAAGTGCACGGATGCAGCACTTCTGGCGGCACAGTTGGAGATGGATAACGCGGCTCAGGTGGGCTTCGCGCTCTCTAGTTGGGAGAAGCGTCGAGCCCTGGAAGACTCAGATCGGGTGAGGGAGAGGGTTTGAAACTCGGCGGCAAGGTCTCGTCAGACGGCCCAACGATCGGGATCGGGAATTCGTTGCTCTGGAGGCCGTCGGGGTTCAGCAGGCTCAGTACATAGAAATCGCCGGGCGCATTCACCGGGTTCTCCGTATGTCGAGCGACCGAATCGCTTTGGACTTCCACCTGAGCATAGGGGATGCCGTCAACGAGAAGCCACATTCCCGGCACGAAACCGGAACCACGAATCTCGAAGGTCTGGGTCTTGCCGTTTGTGGCCGCCGCGATGCGGTTAGGTTCATCGAGCGCGACGATCGTGCGAAGCAGTGGCTGCTGCCCTGTATGGGCTGGCAGGTCGGCAGTGAGCAGGAGCAGGTAGGGGCCGGCTTCAAGGATATCACGGGCCTCTTCAATGTTCAGGGTCTTGCCCGTCTCGTCCAGGAAGAAGGGCACGGGCTTTGGCACGAGTGTCCAATGAACTTCACCGTTGGCGGTAGCTCCATCGATTCGGAGGGTGATCTTGCGTTGCTCTGTCGCGATCAGGAGTTCCGTGATCTGCAGGTCTTCTTCTGGGGTCGGGGTGCCGTCAAAGAGAACTTGGCGACCGAGAATACCGGGTAGCCCGGTCGAAAGCTCCCGCATGAATGCCTCGATACGATCATTCAACGCCAGCGGATCGACGCCGGTCTGGTTTTGCGGATCGTCGTGAAACCGGAAGAAGGTTGCCATGAACGATGAAGAGGAGGCTGCGGCCGAGGCACGGCCCTTGTAGCGCGGAGAATACCCATTTTCGATTCGATAAAGGTCGGTTGCCTCAAGCTCGCCAGCTTTGCTGCTGACGCCGTTGTGGACCCATGTGTTGCGATCCCACATGCCGCGGAAAGTCACAGCTTCAATGCCTCCGACCTGCCCGGTCGAGGTCCACAGCGGCGCGGCATGGCAGGATCCGGCAGCACAGCCTTCGACGGCCGTGGGTACAAGATTTTCACCGGCGATCTCCTTGAGGAGATGCTCGAAGCCGGGGTCGAATTCGAAGCCGGCAGGGTTCACCGGTGTGTCGGTGTGGTCGTAATGGATTCCGCGGCGAGCTACGACCGCACCAACCCGTGCGTCGACAGTCATCATGTCGGAGGGTGCCCGATGCGGGGACGGCGGGAAGGGTACATTAAGGATGAACCTGGCCATCTCTTCGACTTGGCAAGGATTGATCGAGCCCTGAAAAACCGGACCCTGGATCCCGCCGGAGATCAAGATGTGGGCATCCGCCTGGCTGCCGTCCCAGTGGAAACCTTCAGTTTCGGCAATCCCGCGAATCGTTTGAGTCCCACGATGGCCGGCCGCGCTATCGAGCTCCCAGACCAGGTGGTCTGTGTCTGCGTCGGGGTGACAGCTTGCGCAGCTGAAGGTCCCGTTACCCGAAAATCCAGCCGCGTAGAAATGTCGTCGGCCAGCCTCGATGGTTGTGGGCGCAGGGTCTTCAGCGAAGACGATGCGCTTGCGTTCGACGCCCTTTTTTAATTTGACGATCGATACGCTGGAATCGCCGCGGTTATATGTCCAGGCCAGACCTCCGCGTGTCACGACACCGCGTGGCATGGAGCCCACGGGGACTCGAGCCCGCAGGTTGCCCGAGGGGTTGAAGATCATCAGGGTGTTGGATGACGCCGCAGTCACCAGCAATTCATGGTGTCTCGAGTACGCAATCGCGGAAGGAACAGCGCCGCCAGCGGCGGAGAGGCCGGTGATCGGGTCTTCATCGGTTGCAAATGCGGTGATTTCCGCATCACCCCAGCCGCGTGTGCCGCGTTGGATCCGGGTCACCTGATTGGCGATCGGTTTGCCGTCGAGTTCGTCCGGACCATTGAGGAAGTTTCTATGATCGGTGTTCGCGACCCACAATGTCTCCTGGTCGGGTGATATCTCGAGGCCGTAGAGCAGGGTGCCCACGCCTTCAATCGAGGTGAATTCGAGAGTATGGGTGTCGATCACGAAGACGTCACGATCCGGACGTTCGGCGAGTTTGGAAGACGCTTCCGGAGTCGAGATTCGTCCGGTGATCGGCGCACCTCCGAGAGCTGCGCGTATCTGTTGCATGAAGGCATCCCACCAATTGTCGGGAGCCTCGTAGAGCGCCTCTTCATTGGCGACCTCAACCTCGGTGCGGTTGCCCGAGGCGAAGGCGGCCACGAATAGATACCGACCATCAGGTGAGACGCGCAGGGCCCGTGGGTCCTCGCCCGGGAGATCCACCATGTCGATGATCGAGTGGTCCGAGGTGTCAAGGATGGCGACACGGTTCGGCTGCGAAAGTGTGACGAATGCGCGCGGCTTGTTTGGCGAAAACGCCACGCCACAGGGTTCGTCGAGAATGCTGAGCCGCGACGCCGGGTCGACTTGCTGGATGGTATCGGTCACCTCCCACGCGATGGCATCGATGACGCTGACGCTGTCGGAAAGGTGGTTGGTAACGTAAAGCATTCGACCGTCAGGGCTGGCGGCAACACCGGAAGGTTCGAGGCCGACCCGCAGGCGACGTTTGATCTTGCCTGATCGCGTCATCTCGACGATCTCGTGCCCGGGCGTGTTTACGACATAGATGCGGCCTCTCCGGCTAAGTGCGATCGGGTTGCATTGCGGAGTTTCGAAGTTCAGATAACGCTCCGGCCAAGTAGCGCCGTCTCCCTGCTCGTTGCAGGCCGCTTCCAGTATCGGAACTGAGTGCAGAGCTTCGCTATGGGCGCGAATGTTGTCTGGCAGCAGGATCGCGCCCAGAAGTGCGAACAACAAAGTCGCCCGCTGGCTGCGGAAGGAGCCGCTTGGGTGGCTCGTAATACTCCTGTTTTGCGAATCTCGTTTCGTTCGATGGCCTCGTTGCACCCAATTCATGCACATCCTCCCTCTGCTGATTGCCTACGAGAAGGGTAAGCAAGTGCCGTGCCTGTCGAAGGGAAGTGGCGCTGTGGGGAAAAGTTGCCGCCAATGTTGGGGCCAGCGTTGGGGTGCGGGTGAGCGACTTTCACAGATTGCGCGGCGTTCTGCGCAAGGGCAGTCTGAGCTGCGCACATCTCGGTCGGGGCCAGTCCTGACGCGTTGCAGGTGTCTCTTGTGAAGCTGTGCTTGATGCAGGGGGGGTGGTGATTGATCGGGGCTCGAATCGTGTATGTAGTTTGTTCAGGGAGGGCGCGGAGCCGAGGTCTGTAAAGACACGTTCGGAGATGGACATTCGCTTCGGGCTCTTGCTTGCCTCGATCTTCGCAGCCATGCTCGTCGTTCTGCCCCCACCGGAGGCTGCCGCGGTCGAGTGCCTGGGGGATCGGGACTACGACACGGCTATAGCAGATGGCCGCCCAGCGGCTCTGCCACGGGCGGGAAGGCGATTTAGCGACTGCTTGTGGCAGGATTCGGCTTGACGAATAGAGCGTCGCTTGGGCAAAAAGGGCCTTCATGTTTCCTACCGTCATTCGCGCCTCGACCGATGAGCCCAATCAGGCTTCAATCGCGATACTGCAACGCCTCGGTTTCCGAAAGATCGGTCGTCAGGAGGCCACCCCCCCACGACAATCTGGCCACAGTTGTATTTTGTGGCCGACGCGCCACGCACTTCCCGTAACGGTCAGCGAGCACTGTAAATTCGGCCAACCAAGCGAGGTCCCGGCCTCTCAGACCGCCCCTCGAGCGACCGATGGTACCAGAACGTTGCCGAACTCCGTAACGCGCCGTTACCCAAAAAGAGCCCGCCTCGGGGAAAAACCCCGAAAACGCATCCTATAGAGAGTGGCACGTCAAATGCTTACTCCAGTAAGCCCGGATTGCCCGGGGGGTCGACCAAGGAGAGAATATCGATGATCGCATCCAGGAGTATCGCCGCCACTCGAACCAATCCCCTGCAACCGGGATCTACACCGCGATTTAAGGGGCTTGCCAAAAGTATGCGTTCCTCGATAGGCTCGTGCTTGGGCAAACTCGCCAACCCCGAAAAACACCCGCTGAAGGAGAACGGCACCGTGAAAACACTTGACTGTCCGCAACCCGCCCCGTGCACATCCCTTGGGCGCAGTTTCACCTCGCTGATTGTCGCTCTTTTCCTTTTCTGCGCACCAACGGCCGCCATGGCGCAGCCGATCGGGGAACCCGTTGCCACCTGGGGACCCGGCCAATGTGGCGGATCGATCGGCGGGTTCAGCCCCACTTTCTTCGGCAACTGGTGGCATACCAACTTTCCACCGACCGGATGTCTGGATACGGAAATCCCGGGTAACGACACGCAGCAACATTCCTACGGCAGAGGTGCGGACCTGCAGGACCTCGGGGCCACTCGCCGACTCGTTGTTTCCGGCTGGATGGAATACAACCCCGGAAGTTCAGCCGGACCCTTCGCCCAGTTCGCACTCTCGGCCTATACGCCGGCAGGCGACCTCGACAACACGTTCGGAGCCGGAGACGGAAAAGTCCTGACGGCGTTCGCCGTGCCGGCACGTGGCATCGACAACTTCGTCCGTAGTGACAACTCGATTGTCACAGGCGGTGGCGATGGCAACACGATGTTCCTGACCGCCCACCAGGTGGATGGAGCCCTCAGCTGGCAGGTCGTCACACCCGTTGTCGCGACCACGGGCGCTGTGGCTCTCGCGACCAAGGACCGGGATCCGACCGCGGACTTCATCGCGGTGGGCTCCGACACAACGTCCGGACTCTCCGAGATCG
Source organism: Candidatus Binatia bacterium (assembly GCA_029248525.1). Classification (NCBI taxonomy): domain Bacteria; phylum Candidatus Binatota; class Binatia (SeqCode); species Binatia bacterium. The sequence continues at coordinate 18,014 of JAQWJE010000045.1, read as the reverse complement.
TCGTTGCCAGGTTCGATCACCTCGGGAACGTCCTGCTCAGCCAGAAATTCGGCAACCTCGAGTTCGGCACTGTCGGCCTCGAATTCAATGCTCAGGATGTCGCCTACGGCGATGATGGCTACATCTACATCGCGGGAACCGTAAAGAATCCGGCAACTCTGGCCACGGAGATGATTCTCGTCAAGGTCGACGACGCCTTCACTCCAGACAGCTCCTTTGGCGGGACCAGCGCCCTCGTACCCACGGCCGGCGTGGTTACCGTGCAGGTCTTCGTTGGCGGCGTTGCCCGATCGTCGGAGGGGAATGGAGTGGCTCTCAGCGAAAACGGGAACGCCTATATCGCCGGACTGGCCCACAACGGCGTGCTTACGCGAATGGCTATTGCGGCTGTCAACACAACCGACGGCGGCCTTGCGGGCACCTCGTCGATTGGCCCCCTGCTGCGAAGCTCGGTGGCTCACGAGATTCTGATCGACTCTCGCCGTCGGGTGGTGACGGTCGGCGAAGTTGGAGCAACGGCACCACAGACTCCCAAATTCATGATGGCCAGATTTCTCCCCGATGGCACGCCGGACCCCACGTTCGGCGCCAGCTCTGCGGGAGTCGGCTACCACATTGCCGCGGCGACTGCGGGCCCCAGTCGGGGCTTTGATGTCGTTCGCGCACCTTATACGGGTGATCTCGGGCTCGCGGGCGATTCCGTGGTTGACCCGGGCAGCATCAGCCCCTTCGTCACAAATTGGCAACAAACCGCTGCCAAGTGGAAGGGCGGTCCGGTCTGCGGCAACGGCATTCTCGAACCGACCGAGGACTGCGAAGCACCCTTTGGCGCCTGCTGCACCAGCACCTGCGACTTCAAGCCGTCGACGGAGGTCTGCCGTGGCAGCGCCGGAGCCTGCGATATCCAGGAGACCTGCACAGGCACTTCGGATACCTGCCCCTCGGACGCCGTCGAATCAGCTGCGACGATCTGCCGCGCTTCCGGCGGCATCTGTGACATCGAAGAAACCTGCGATGGCACAAGCGTCACCTGTCCCGCCGATGCCGTTGAATCCGCCGCCACTGTCTGCCGCGGCTCCGGCGGTATCTGCGACATTGAAGAAACCTGCGATGGCACAGGCGTCACCTGTCCCGCCGATGCCGTTGAATCCGCCGCCACTGTCTGCCGCGCTTCCGGCGGTATCTGCGACATTGAAGAAACTTGCGATGGCACAAGTGTCACCTGCCCCGCCGATGCCGTTGAATCCGCTGCCACTGTCTGCCGCGCTTCCGGCGGTATCTGCGACATTGAAGAAACCTGCGACGGCGCCAGCGCCAGTTGCCCGGGGGATGCCTTCGAATCCGCCGCCACTGTCTGCCGCGCTTCCGGCGGCATCTGCGATCTTGCAGAAACCTGTGATGGCGCCAGCGCCAATTGCCCGACAGATGCCTTCGAATCGGCCGCCACTGTCTGCCGCGCTTCCGGCGGTGTCTGCGACATCGAAGAAACCTGCGATGGCACAAGCGCCGGTTGCCCGATCGATGCCGTGGAACCATCAACCACAGTGTGCCGCGCCTCGGTGGACCTGTGTGACGCCGAGGAAACCTGCGATGGATCCGGCATCACCTGCCCGTCCGACGGGGTCGAAGCCGCCGGCACGGTCTGCCGTCCCGGCGTCGACGAATGCGATGCTGATGAAGAATGTGACGGCACCGCCAGCAGTTGCCCCGCTGACGCTTTCGAACCGGCAGGAACACCCGCCCCGACACTCTGTGACGATGGCGAGGCCTGCACGGCCGATGTCTGCGACGGCGCCGGCGGTTGCGACAACTCCGGTGCCGTGAGCAGTGCCGGCTTTGACCACAACGAGGACGGTAGTGTCGACGCCTCCGACGATGTCGACACCGACTCCGACGGCATTATAGATGCCTGCGACAATTGCATTTCGGACTGCAACCCGGACCAACTGGATACGGATGTCGACTGCCTCGCGACAGGCCCCTGGACCGCTTCTGGCGCTCCGGAGTGCGGCGATGTCTGCGACGTCTGTCCGGCTAGTGACGAGGTGGCGATGGCGCTTGATCCGAACTGCGCCACCTTTGACTACAATTCATCCGACGATTGCTGCGAAGAAACCGGTGCCGGCGTCTCTGTCGATGCAACCGGAGAGAGCTGCGGCGGCCCCGCCGGCGACACAACCTTTACTTCAACCGGAAGCAACTCGTCGGCCTCGATGAAAATCCCCGCGGGTGCCGTCTCGGAGGACACCAGCTTCTCGGCCGACTCCAAGACCAAGGGTGGCGACGAATTCTTTGTCCGGGGCGGTTCGGGAACCTACGTTGCCGGCTACGACTTCGGACCCGAAGGGGTTACCTTTGGGTCACCTGTGGTCGTCTGCATGAACTGGAACGACCCCGACAACGATGGATTCCTCGAGAAATCCGAGGGGTACGATTACAAGATCTGGGAGTCCAAAATCGCGCCCTACCACATCGACAGCTCGGGTGGTGAGTACAAGCTGGCAGACAAATGCAGCCTGGTTCCGTGTACATCCTTCGACGCTGACGGATTCCCGGATGATTGGGGTGGCTACACTCGCTATGATGAGGCCTCGACCACAACGGTCGACGAGTCGACCCTCAACGCTTGTTGCGGTGCAACCGAGAACAAGTACTGCTTCGAGGTCTATCATTTCAGTACCTACGGTGTTCTGGATCCGAACTGCGGCACCGAAAATCTCGACCGCAGCAAACTCAAGCTCCTGAAACTGGACAAGGAAATCGGTGAGCAGAAGATCATCTTCTCGACCGAGTTCACTGTCCCGGTCGACGAAACCACCGGGGAGCCGGACCCGATCATCGACCCGATCCAGAAGGGCTTCCAGATCTCGCTGCTGGAAAGCCAGGAGGTCACCGATCCGATCCTCTGGACCGGGCGTGTCGAAGGCGGAGCCTATGACAAAGCCACCAAGACCGGGTGGCAATCCAACAAGTCCAATACCAAATGGACCTACAAGGGCCGCGACCGAGCCGACGGAATCCTGAAGGTCATCATCAAGACGCTCTACCGGAAAGATCCGGGCTTGGTGAAGGTCAAGGTCATCGCCAAGAATGCCGCGATCGCCGGTATAGCCGGTCCCGTGCAGGCCGAGATCAGCCTGGACCCTTCGGGCTTCCTCGACCGGTGTGCGGCCACGGCATTCAGCTCACCGCCGGCGAGCGAATTCTGCGCCCCCAACGGCGCCGGCAACGCACTGATCTGTCGGTAAACGCCACCTTCCTGCCGGTACGCGAGTGCCCCCCCTACCCAGGGGGGCGCTCCCACCGGTCAGGAGAACTTCCGCCCAGCGGCTCTGCCACGGGCGGGAAGGCGATTTAGCGACTGCTTGTGGCAGGATTCGGCTTGACGAATAGAGCGTCGCTTGGGCAAAAAGGGCCTTCATGTTTCCTACCGTCAAGCCCCTTTTTGGCTCCCATCCGACCTAACGGCGCCTTACCGGACGTATGCGTGCGCCTCTTTCTGCCTCATGGACGGCTGCATTCGAGCCGGTGATCTTGGATCTCATCACCAGGAAGTAGATCCCAACCGGCGGTAGGCGGGATCAAGGGCCCATTTGCCCAGGACGGCGGGTAGCCGCCACCGCGAAGGCTCGAGCCAGGTCCGGATTTCGGGTTCAAGCGGCCGCGGCGGAGCCGTCGGGCGGCAAGAACATCGGTGGGGCCAATATGCGACCTACTGCTGCCCACGTTTGGTCAGGGGTTAGAATCGCGCTGGCAGCACCTGCAGGTTCCGCGGATGCGGCTGTTGATGATAATCCGCAATACGACTCAGCTGGAGTTCCCTGGCCGCTATTCATAATGATGTTGCTGGCTAACGGCTGGTTTGTTAAACCGGTTTTTTTCCTACTGGCGTCGGGCGCTATACCGATTGAAGTACGGCAGCGTACCGCCATGAAACGGTTGGCCGGTTTTGGTATCGCTTGGATTCTGGCGTTCACTCTTTTACCGATCTGGCTTAGTGCACTGGCGGCAGTCGCATGGTGCGCTTGGGTCACACCCTTTGTTCTGGAGATAAACTCCCGGATGCCAAAAGAGCCGTAAACGATCAAGCATCGGGGATAGGACATACAAGCTGGCTTCTGGCACAACGTCCGAGTATGGGCGTTGTGTTAAATACCCAGGGGGAGCCCCGTGACGGGCCGGGCTGCTAAACGCTGATCCGCCACGGGGAATGAAAATGCTGTTGGAACTGCCCATTCGAACCCAGCGACTCGAATTGCGCGACTTCCAGCTCACCGACTTCGACGCCGTTCATGAGTATCGGTCGGACCCGGACGTCACTCGCTTCATGTTCTTCGAGCCGGATACGACCGCCGACACCGAATGGTACCTCGATTCCATTCTCGAAACCCAGCGGGCCGAACCTCGCCAGGTCTGGGAATTGGCTGTCGTAGACACGGCGGATTCGCGCCTTGTTGGAGGGTGTGACCTCACCCTCGAGAATTCCCGTGAGGCCGACCTCGGCTACATCCTGGCGCGGCGGGCGTGGGGCAAGGGGTACGGAACCGAGATTGCCCGTGCTTTGGTGGAGCGAGGCTTCTCAGATTTAGGACTCGATCGCATCTTTGCGACTTGCGATCGCGAAAACCACGCGTCTCGCCGGGTTCTCGAAAAGGCGGGCTTGCTCTTCGAATCCACCCTTATTCACCATAAATTTACAAAGAGCCGGTGGTGGGACTCCGAGCTGTATGCCCTGACCCGGAAAGACTGGTCCGCCGCGGCCCGTCACGGGATCCCCTAGGGATTTAACATAACGCCCATACTCGGACGTTATGCCAGAAGCCAGCTTGTATGTCCTATCCCCTTCTGCTGTACGGTTTGACTTTGACCCTTTCGGGTCCAGCGTGCTCGGCGGCGCCCTTCAATGCCGCCCAGCGGCTCTGCCACGGGCGGGAAGGCGATTTAGCGACTGCTTGTGGCAGGATTCGGCTTGACGAATAGAGCGTCGCTTGGGCAAAAAGGGCCTTCATGTTTCCTACCGTCACTCGAACAAGGGGGCTCATTTATTTGTCGATAACCAATACGGCATGGACGCCAGCGGTTTGCGATACAATTGCTAGTTCGCCGCAGCAAGCATGGCTCGTTGAGCGGAGCGGAATGAAGTGGTGACCGGGCGATGAGGTCCGCACGGCACGTTCGCGTTAGTGGTTCTGCTGCTCTCCCCGACTTTTTGCGAGCGCAGGGGGTGGCACCCGCGCGAGTTTTCGCGAAAGCGGAAATGGTTCCCGATGAAATCGAAACGGCGGATAAGTGGATCGCCATGGACCGCCTGGCATCCCTTTACCATGCCAGTGCCGACGAACTCGATGATCCTTGGTTCGGAATTCGTTTTGGTTGGGCGACCCCGATCGAAGACTTCGGGATCCTGTCTCATGTCGTTCTGAATGCGCCGGACGTTCGGACGGGCCTTGAGAATCTGGCCCGTTATGCCCGCGAATATTCGTTGAATGCGCTGACGTTCGCCGGACTTGAAGTGCAGGGTGATCTTGGGGAACTCGGGTTCTCCCTCCCGGAAGACGAGCAGGGTAGGTGGTCGATCGTCGCAGAATGCCACATGGCCAGCGTGATCCGGGTGTTCGAGAAACTTGTTGGAAAAGATTCGATGGTTCGCGAGGTGCGATTCGAGCACGCAAACTCGCCGGGTCGAGGTACGGCGCCTCCGAAAATCTACGCTCCCACTTTTTTCGAAGCGGGAATGAACTCGATCGTTTTCGAGGCATCGTTGCTGGACTTGCCGGTGGTGGGGGCTGATCGTACCCGGATGCCCGCGGTCCAGACCAGGTTTCGGGACTTGGTCAGGCTGAGCGGGGGACCTTTGGCGTTGCGAGTCGGTGACGTGGTCGCCACCGCTCTTTACGATGGGGCTCCCGACATCGCCATGGTTGCCCGGCAACTGGGGATCAGCCAGCGATCACTGCAACGTGGGCTTGAGGAGTGCGGCACGTCCTACCGCGAAGTTGTCCAGCAGGTTCGGCTCGAGCTGTCGCGCAGCTATCTTCGAGATTCGCGCTACCAGATAAGCGAAATCGCATTTTTGCTAGGGTACGGGCAGGTGAGCAGCTTCACCCGCGCGTTCAAGGCAGCGACCGGTGTTTCGCCCCGGGCCTGGCGCGTCCTCTCGCAGAGCACTGTTTCGGGCAGCTAGCGATCGCTGAGGTTTCCCGCTCTCTCGGTAGGCGTTGGTCTGCCGATCGGGTTCCGGGGGCGGCGGTTTTCTCGGGCTGGAAAGCTATGAATCGGGCCGCCATTTTTGGCGCAAAATGACAAAAGTTTGGCGCGCGAGGATGATCATGGCAGCTGGGTTTTCACTACTCTTAGCACCAGCAAATCCGCATCAACCAAGCAAAACCCCCCCATTTTCACTCAGAAGCCACCCCCAAAGGAATAGTGATGACCCCAAGATTCGACTCTGCGCCTAGCCCTCTTGACGACGTTTCGAGTGAATCGGATTTGGGGCGGGTCCGCCGCTCGCAGCAGCGCGGTTCGCGTTGTCGTCAGTTGCCTTCGCTGGCAGCTTGTTTCGTGATTGGCCTGACGGCCCTGATCGGGCAACTCTCGCTTTCCGCTGCGGCGCACGCGGCCTTGCCGGGTGCCTCCGATGTTCTTCACTTCCAGTCCGGGGGGCATCATCTCGGGTTCGATGAGCGTGGCTACCAGATGAAGAATCCCGTTTACGCGCTGGATATCAGGTTCGAGGGCGGACACGGTTCGGTTTCTGCGGAGCCTGCAGTCGAGGCCAGTACCGTTGGCCTGCGCAAGGGTGAAGAATTCAAGCGTGTTTCCTATCGCGATGTCTGGCCCGGGATCGATGTGATTTATGACGCGCCGGAAAGCAAGATCCTGCGCAGCACCTGGACGATCGAAGCCGAAGTCGACCCCACAGCAATTCGCCTGCGCTACAACCGTCCGGTCGCGCTCGATGCATCGGGTGAGCTGAAGATTCGATTCAGCGCTGGCACGGTCACCGAGAGTGCTCCGCTCGCGTGGCAGGACGTCGACGGTTCCCGCGCGCCGGTCGAGGTGGCCTTCCGCAAGATCGACGACTCCCTGGTCGGATTCGAGGTGGGCGCCTACCGGAAAGACCTGCCGCTGGTGATCGACCCGTCCGTGGATTTCGACGCCGGCAATGGCTTTGTGAGCTTCGCGGGCACGCGTTTCGCTGCGGACAACGGACGGGACCTGCTCGTCGTGGGCGATGGGACAGGCGACACCATCTCTTCGACGCTCTTCGGGGGCTATGCGGCCTACAGCGATCACCAGCAATACGTCGAAGCGAGAGACAACGACAAGCTGCGGATGAACGTGGCATCTGTCGTCAACAATGGCAGTAGGGGTAGCGACCTGGTCGTGAGCCGGCAGGATGAGTTCGGCAATCTGGAATGGATGACCGTCATCGGGAATCGCTACAGTGGGTCCAGCAGCGCACCTCTCCATGCCCTCGGAGCCTACGCCCACGAAACTATCATTACCCACCCGTCAAAGCCCAAGAGGCGTGGTAATGGCATGCATCTGACCGCAGGCGGGCGATTGTTCCTCGTGGGGAGCAGCGAGGCCGACTGGGAAGGCTTGAAATGCGCTCCGGGCGGATGTGGAGCGGGCGAATCCAATACGCTTCCCATCGACCCGCCTCTCACCCCTCACACCGGCGACGGGCACCACGACATCTGGCTCGCCGAGTTTGATCCCGCAACGGGAGACCTTCTCTGGCATACCTTCGTTCAGGGCCCGGGAGGAGACCAGTTCGCTTCGGATTTTGATATCGACGGCAGCGGCAACTTCTGGATCGCCGCAAGCTCGACCAGCGACTTCAATCTGCCTGGTGGTCAGGAGCCGGTGCATCAGTTCTGGACTGATTTCACCTGTAGTCCCACCGCAGAAGGCTGTTGGAGAGACGGTACGTATGTGACCAGCGAAAACCCCGGTGTGAAGCCAATCGTCGGGGTTGTCGGCGCGCCGACGATCCTCAAGCTCGACCCCAACGGCGCACCCCTGCTCCATACCTTCTACGGTGGTGGGAACGGATCCGCGGGTAATGGAACAGATTACAACAGCGGCACTTTTCGGGCCATTCATTTCGACGCGGTCACGGGCGACGTCTTCGTAGCCGGGGCCGGGGGCGGGCAGGACAACTCCTGCGATGACGACACTTTGGGAAGCCAATTCAACGGTACCGAAGACGTATGCGTCTTCCCTGAAGATCGCTCAAATGGAAGCCCACGTCGCTTTCCCACGGGAACACGGTTCGACACGGCCGTGAAGCCCAACCACGACGTCGTCCTCATGCGGCTCGACGGGAATACTCTGAATCTTGCTTGTTCGACATACCTCGGCGGATGGGGCGTGGACCAACCGGCCGAGATCTTCGACCTGGGAGGCGGCGGTCTGACCATCGTCGGAACCTCGTCGAACGAGTGGACCGAGCGCGACGGTTCACCGCTGGCAGGCGCCACGATCGTGAAGCCTTTCACGGGTACAGCTGTGCAATGCGTAACCAGCCCCGGCGGCCCCTTCTGCACATCTGACAACCGCCCGGACCTGGTAGACCAGAGAGGGAACGGCCACGAGCCTTTCGTCACCCTTGTCGACAGGGATTGCTTCCTCCTTGAGCTTGGATTCCCGTCCGAAGAAGCTGGGAATGCGTCTCTGGAGGTCTATTCGGCGATCTACTCGACGTCGAAGGGCAAGCTCTTCCTCGCGGGGGAGACGGGTGCTTCCGTCGGCGGATCCAAGAGCCCCTTCAGCGGAGGAACAGATGGCCTCCTGATGGAGGTCGACCCGGCTACATACTCTGCCACCGGCGTGATCTACGCGGGCGGTAGCTCAGATTTTAGAACCCATAACGGTAACCAGGACTGGATCACCGCCATCGCAGAGGCCGGCACCGAGGAATTCTTCATCAACGGTACAAGCAAGGCCAGCTGGGAAACGGACACCGATGCCTATCTCGGCGCGCAACACAGCGGAAGTTTCTACACGGATACCCGGGCCGCAGAGAGTTCCAAGGATGGCTTCGGGGCCAGGGTGAGTGCTCCGGGGGGCTACTGCGGCGACGGCAACGTCGATGTTGCGTTGGGTGAGGCCTGTGACGACAGCGGCGAAACGGCCCTCTGTAATGCCGATTGCACCGAGTCCTATTGTGGCGACGGAGTCGCAAACGCCACTGCAGGCGAAGACTGCGACTCGAGTGGCGTCGAAACGGCGACCTGTAATCCCGATTGTACGGCTCCGACCTGCGGCGACGGCTATATCAATGCGCTCTCGGGCGAGACCTGCGAGGAGGCGGTGTCTCCGACACCGACCGCGACCTGCGACAGCGATTGCTCGGCACCTTCCTGCGGTGATGGCGTGACCAACCCGGCAACCGGGGAGGACTGCGACGATGCGGGCGAATCGGCGACCTGCGATGCCGATTGCACGTTGGTGGTGTGCGGCGATGGCGTCCTCAATACCCTCGTGGAGGATTGCGAAGAGGGTGGCGTCGAGACGGCGACCTGTAATCCTGATTGCACGGCTCCGACCTGCGGCGACGGCTATATCAATGCGCTCTCGGGCGAGACCTGTGAAGAGCCGACATCCCCCACGCCGACCACGACCTGCGACAGCGATTGTACCGCGCCGGCTTGCGGCGATGGCGTGATCAACCCGGCAACCGGCGAGGACTGCGACGACGCCGGCGAATCGGCGAACTGTAACCTTGATTGCACGACGAGGGTCTGCGGCGACAGCTACCTCAATACGGTCTTTGGCGAGACCTGCGAGGAGGCGACGTCTCCGGCCTCAAGCGCCACCTGCGACAGCGATTGCACCGCGCCGGCCTGTGGCGATGGCGTACTGAACACGGTGACGGGTGAAGAGTGCGATACGGGTGGGGCGACGGCGTATTGCTCGGCAGCCTGCGAGAACGTCGGAGTGATCTCCGGCAACGTCGTCTTTGACAATTATTCCAACGGCCCGAGCCAGCACGCGAATTCCCAGGAAAACGGAATCCCGGACGTGACGATCGTGCTCTACGACGTCGCAGCCGGTACCTGCCAGGCAACGAAGACACAGAATTTCGGCCGGTGGAACGAGGGTGGGGGATCGTTTTCCTTCGAGGGCCTGCCGGAGGGTGAGTACCGAATCTACGAAGCCTTCGGCGAGGATCCTGACAACCTCACGGCTTGCCCGCCGACCGAGACCTACTACGACCAGACGAATCGGGTGATGGTCCGGGGAACCGTCGCGGACCCGGATTACACCACCTATGTCGACACGACGAACGTGAACGCGTTCCGGAAGTTCACTTCGACGACGTCGAACCGGGTTGATGTGACCCTGACGTTCGCACTGAATAGCCAGGGCACCTGCACGAGTTCCGGTTGCAGCGTCGACGGCGTGCAATTTCTTGATACCCTCAATTCGTACTCCTACGACCCCTATTCGCCCAACACGATGGGAACTGCGGGCGCGATCACCATCTATGAAACCACGTCGGGATCACGCAGTGAAGATTTCCGGGACCTCGTGACCGGCAAAAGAGCCAGTTCGAACAAGCTTACAACCGACCAGCGAACCCTCGGTTATGGCTACCATAACAACATGCTGTGGGGAGCCGGTGAAAATAATGACCGCTACGGCAATTCCCGCCCGGTGATCATCATCTCGGGAACCAAGTACAGGAATGGCAAGGGAGAGAACATCGGTACCAACAAGGTCGGGCTCCAGGTGTTCAACCTGACCACTCCGGATTCATCCTATGGGTACGGGCACCGCAATAGCGTGACTGCGGTAGACTACACGGACGCCGATGCGGCGGCCATGCATCCCGACGGCTACTTCCTCCAGTGGGGCTCGCCGAGTGCGCCGGCCTCGGGCTACTCGAATGCAATCTGCTGGTTGGACGTGAGCGCGGACCGCTTGACCTACCTGAATCGGGTCGACTCGGTCACCAAACAACCCGCGACCACCTGCACGTCCGTGACCATCGGGACCGATGCGACGGACTTTGCAGTGCACCCGGGCGACCTCCATGTCTACGCGATCCAGACCGGGACCGGGCATCTGCTTGTTACCGATCCGGTTTCGGGCCAGCAGCATCTGTATGAGGATGTCCTCCCGGCGTCGGCATGCTCTGGAGAGTACGGAGCCGTGTTCTTCGATGTGGACGGCTATTTCTTCGCCCAGTGCAACGCTACCGGCGAAGTCTGGCGTGTGGATCTGACAAATCCGCCGGCGCTCGGGGCTGCACATACCTTCACGACGGTCCACCTGTCGACTTCCGGCGGTAGCGGCTACACGACGCCGACTACGAACATGAGCAATGTCGATGGCGCTCGATTCGCGCTGTCGGCCGTCCGGGCGGATTTCGGCGATCATCCGGCTTCCTACGGGACGATGCTGGACGCCGACGGCGCCCGCCACGGATGTTGGCGCACAACGGGGTCCAACGGGTACTCCTCATCAAAGCCGAAAACGCGCTGCTACGGCGGACCAGATGGCTGGCTCTCCCTCGGCGATTCGAGGGGCGACGAAGCCGATGGCCAGCCCGCGGCGAATTCCGACGCGGATTCCGCCGACGATGGACTGGTGAGCGCCGATTGGTCCGCGGATTTCACCACGCTCGGCGTCACCGTGAAGATCACCAACAACACCTACGCTTCCGATGGCTCCTCCGACGCGCCGGTGTTCGCCACCGTCGGCTGTTACGTCGACTGGAACGAGGACGGCAGTTTCAATACGGCGGAAGAATACGCCGAGGCTGCGGTCAGTGGGCCTCGGGGGAGCGCGAACGTCGCTCTGTCCTGGACGACGCCTGCCGGCCAGGTGAGCAGTCCTTCTGTCGCCCGGTGTCGAGTCAGTACCGAAGCGTCGGGTGTCCGCTCGCCTACCGGCCTGGCGCTCGACGGCGAGATCGAGGATTTCAGGTTGTCCCTGGCCAAAATTCCGATCTGTGGCGACTCGGTCATCGATGCGCCGGGCGAGGACTGCGACGACGGTGGCGAGTCGGCGACCTGCAATGCGGATTGCACCACGGCGGTCTGCGGTGACCAAATCATCAATGCGACGGCGGGTGAGACCTGTGACGAAGCAGGATCTCCCACGGCGAGCGCTACCTGCGACAGCGATTGTACCGATCCGGTTTGTGGCGATGGCTTGACCAACGCGGCTGCAAACGAGGACTGCGACGACTCGGGTGAGTCTGCGACGTGTAACGCGGATTGCTCGACGTCGGTGTGTGGCGACGGCATCACGAACACGACGGCGAACGAGAGCTGCGACGACTCGGGCGAGTCTGCGACGTGTAATGCGGATTGCTCGACGTCGGTGTGTGGCGACGGCATCACGAACGCGACGTCGAACGAGAGCTGCGATGACTCGGGCGAGTCTGCGACGTGTAACGCGGATTGCTCGACGTCGGTGTGTGGCGACGGCATCACGAACACGACGTCGAACGAGAGCTGCGATGACTCGGGCGAGTCTGCGACGTGTAACGCGGATTGCTCGACGTCGGTGTGTGGCGACGGCATCACGAACGCGACGTCAAACGAGGATTGCGATGACTCGGGCGAGTCTGCGACGTGTAACGCAGATTGCTCGACATCGGTGTGCGGTGACGGCATCACGAACGCGACGTCAAACGAGGATTGCGATGACTCGGGCGAGTCGGCGACGTGTAACGCGGACTGCTCGACGTCGGTGTGTGGCGACGGCATCGCCAATACGACGTCCGGTGAGCAATGCGACGACGGCGTCGCCACGGCAGCCTGCACCGCAGATTGTCGCACCCTTTCGACGATCTCTGGCCAGGTCTACCTCGATGCCAATGCGAACCAGGCCAGCGATGCCGGCGACAGCGGGATCGATGGCGTGACGGTCGTGCTCTACGACGTTGCTGCCGATAGTTGCCAGAGCATCGAGACCGCAGGCGGCGGGTCGTATGCCTTCCCGAGCCTGTTGTCGGGTTCGTATCGGATCTACGAAGCGTCGGGAGAAACGGCGGGGGCCCTCACGGAGTGTCCGCCGACGGAATCGACGATCGACCTGGTCACGAAGGCGGTTGCCCCCGGGACAATTCAGGATCCGGCGGGTCATATGTCGACAACTCCGAACCGGCTTGATGTGACGCTCGGTACGGTGGACCTCCCGGATCAGAACTTTGGTGACTACCAACTCTCGGCGGTGTCCTGCGAAGAAACCGGGTACCTGTTCCAGCAGTCCCCGACCGAAATCTGGGAGGTAGACCTGGTGACCGGAGCAGCGGTAGATACCGGTTTTGTTCTGAGCACCACCGGGAACGGCTTTGGCTATAATGTTCTCGACGGTCTTTTCTGGGGCAACGATCAGACAGCGACGGACGATACCGATACGCCGATGCTGGTCGTCGTCGCCAGCGATGGTGGCCATATCTCGCTTCCGTGCGAGAATTGTCCCACCACGGCTTCTTATCCAGGGCACAACGCGGGCGACGTGAGCCTCGATGGTTATCTCCTGCAGTGGCAGTCGGTGGGTGGCGCTACAGAGAACCAGCTTTGCTGGTACGATGTTAACCCGCAGCGAGCTACGTACCTGCAGCGAGTTGATGCCGCGACGAAGCAGCCCTCGACAGGTTGCCTGCCCGTTGGGGCTACCCAGGCAACCGATGGTGGTTTCAATCCGGTAGACGGTCTCGTCTACGCGGCCGCCAACAACCTCACCGGGGAGGGAGTCCGCAGCGGAGATATCTACCAATGGAACCCGGTCACCGGGGCGGGGCATCTCTACACCGATGTAATCCCGACGGAGTGCAGTGATACCTATGGGGCGCAGTTCTTTGACGCGGAAGGGTTCCTGTACGTCGCCTGTAATGCGAGCGGCGTCATTCACCGGCTGGATCTCACGGATCCGCCGGTGCTGGGCGGGCCGCATGACTTTAAAGGAGTCTTTTTCTCGGATGGCCCTGCTTCCACATCCAACGATGGTGCTCGCTGTTCCCTGGTAGAGACTCCCGACCTCGATCTTGCTGACGCTCCTGACACCTACGGGACTTCGCTCAGCGCGGACGGTGCACGTCACAAGGTTAGTGGCACCCTCACACTGGGGCTCGTTGTCGATGAAGAGGATGACGGGCAGCCGACTTCGGATGCGACAGGCGATGATCTCGATGGTTCGCCTAGCGATGAGGACGGGCTCGCTCTGTCGCCACAGTGGCAGAACAAGGGTACATCGATTGTCGCCCGGGTCACGGTGACGAACACGACAGGTGGAACAGCCTATGTTGGCTGTTATCTCGATTTTGACGAGGACGGCACCTTTAACACTGTCGACGAGTACGCGGAGGCCGAGTCGACCGCGTCGGGTGAGGTGGAGCTGCGCTGGGCGACGCCAGTCGGGCAGCTGAATGGGCCCTCGATACTGCGTTGCCGCCTCAGTTCGGACCAGACAGCTGTTCAGACCCCGACCGGGCCCGCTGGGGATGGTGAGGTCGAGGACCACCAAGTTACGGTTCCGCCCAACCCGTGTCCCGATCCGACGACCCAGGGCGAACAAACTCTTCGGGGGATGCGCTTCAAGCTGGCAGACAAGTCGGGCGGTGATGATCCTCGTCGACGCCGGTTCTGGGGTCGCGCGTTCCACAGCATCAACGGGAACACGGCGATCGGCCAGCCCGATGTTTGCGGAGCGACGATTGAGCTGATCGCTAACGGCACGAACCCGACACGTCAGAAATTCACCTTGCCCGAGACCAACTGGGCGTCTGTCGGTGGGGGCAAACGGTTCATCTACAAGGACCCGGACAATGAGCATAGCCCGGTGGTACAAATGGTACTGGCGCAACAATCGAGGCGTCGCTTCTCGATCATGGCCTTCGCGAGAGGCGCGCCCAGCTCTCCGGTGCCCTTGGAGATGGTGCCGCCGAACGAGGGAACTGATGCCTGGATGATCGTTCAGATCGGGGCTGGTGATCGGTACTGTGCCCACTACTCGAGCGATGCGACCGTGAGGAATCGCGGTGATCGGCTCTTCGAGGTGAAGCGATCTGAGGTCGAATCACCCTGTCCTCCGCTCTAGCAGGCATCGAGCTTGCGGCGTTGGCGGCTTCCATCGGGGGCGCCGGACGCCGCAAGCGCGTTCCTGCTTCGTTCGCAGGGTCCGCCCAGCGAGTATGATTGACGCCAATTCCACGCTTTAATTTTCACCCTTCAAGACCCGGATTTTCGACTGGCGAAAAGGGAGTGGCGTGACGTCGGGGCGATACCAATGTGGATGTTGCCACCGACCCACGACAGAACTCAGGCTTGTGAGAAAGGACGCTCCCTCGTTTTGCGTGTAGAGACTTTTTGGGGACCGCTCTCAGACGGGGGGCCGACCCCCGCATCCACTTTCGTTGCTTCGGTGTCTCCAGGCCTTTGAGGCAGTTGGGGGTTTCGCGGGGTATGTCGCGGGCACACGCCGCCCAGCGGCTCTGCCACGGGCGGGAAGGCGATTTAGCGACTGCTTGTGGCAGGATTCGGCTTGACGAATAGAGCGTCGCTTGGGCAAAAAGGGCCTTCATGTTTCCTACCGTCGGGGGTTGACGGCGGGAAGTCGATTGGGCCAAAATAGACCTTGATGTCTGCTGCCATTGCACTCAACTTGATGAGGTCAACAATATCGATCACAGAGCGCCACACTGACGACAGAGGGGACTTGCCGTGCATCCGAACCTAGACCTGACTCCAAGCGCAGCCTTCAGGCGCTGGAACCTTCTCCTCGCATTGGTAACCGGCGCTTCCGCATTGCTAATCGGTGCTTCGGTTCATGCTCAAGCCCTGACTAAAGATCAGCAGAAATGCGCCGGGAGCCTCACCAGGAATTGGAACAAAGTGAATGGGGCTGCTGCCAAGCAGATCGCTGGGTGCCTGAAGAACAATGCCAAGGGTAAAGCCCTGAGCAAGTCGGACCCCGCGGTCATTACGATCGAGCAATGCGTCGCTGGCGACGAGAAGGGAAAGATTCAGTCCGGTAAGGACAAGACGACGCAGGACTTTGTGCGGTTCTGCACGGGAAATGACAAGAATGACGTACCCAGGTTGCCCCCGTATGCGGCTACCGATGCCGACACGGTCAACGCCGATGCGGTCGCGCATGGCTCCGACCTGGCGCACGCGGTCTTCGGGTCGGATCTCGACTCCGGGGTGCTAATCCCCGAAGCCTCGGGCAAGGCGGCGGCAAAGTGTCAACTGGGAATCTGGAAGGCCGCGGGGAAGTGTGACGCGACGCGCTTCAAGGAGTTTGGGACCTGCAAGAAACTCGCACTAAAGAGCGGGTCCGTAACCAGCGCCCAGGAGCTTCAGGATGCTTGCTTGGGAGCCGGGGACGATGGGCAGCCCGATCCCAAGGGCAAGATTGCGAAAGCCTGTACCGGGCCGGGTGGTGGCATCGGTAAAGCTGTCGCGAAGTGCGACGAGGGTCTGGCCCTGGATAGCCTGCTCCCCGTATGCGGGGAGGCGGATCCCACTCAGTGCTTGCAAAACGAGATCGCTACGCAAGGTTGTTCTGCGATCAACACGATCGACGACCTAAGTCGCGACTGCACGCCCGGCGCCGCAACCTGCGAGGATGACAACCGCGTGGTGTTCTACGTTCCGAACTGGGAGCCCTGCCCATCGTTTGAGCAGCTGTCTGGTTACACCCACGCAATGATCGCCTTCGGCGTCACCTACACCTGGACCCCGAACGGCAATATCTGCAACGAAGAGTGCGAGCTGCAGTACATGCCTGTGTGCAGCGATCTAACGCCGCAGGAGGGGATCGATCGTATTCACGCAGCCGGGGCGAAAGCCATTCTCGGCTTCGGTGGGGCCGGCCAGGGCGGCATCTGGGAAGGCGCGTCCGATTGCTGGGAGTCCTGCCTGGACAAGGCGCCGGGCCTGGCCGAAGAGCTCGTTACTCTGGCGACGAATCTCGGCTTCGACGGCATCGACGTCGACTACGAGTACAAGCTCGACGAGCCAAAGTACGTCGACTTTCTGGTCGAACTGACCAAGGAGTTGCGCACAGGCCTGGACGCGGCGTCTCCGGGGGTGCACAAAACGGTCAGTCACGCCCCGATGGACGTGCAGTTGGACATTCTAGGGACCTGCCCCGCTGCGATGGGCTTCGGCGACGCCTCATACGTGCCGGTGCTCGAGGCCACGACGGACGATGTGGACTTCATCATGCCCCAGTTCTACAACGGCTGCTTCAATCCCCACGTTCCGGAGCAGACGGCAGAGTTTCTCGCGAGCTACGGGGCGCTCGCCGACATCTATGACGGCGACGCGTCCCGCGTGGCCGTTGGCTTCTGTGCGGAGGATTGTGCAGGTACCGGTAGCAATGCGACCCCGAGTGAAGTCGTGGATGTGCTCCAGCAGGTATATGCTCAGTATCCGAACAATGGCGGCCTGATGATGTGGGAGTCCGGGGCGGATACCTCCGGCCAGTACAGCGCTGCGATCTCGGAATGGCGGGAAGGCATCTGCCAGGGCCGGCGGTAGCCAACATGAACGGCCTATTTGCCCAGGTCGCCGGGTAGCGGCAACCCCGAAGCCTGGAGCGAGGTCCAGTTTTCGGGTCTAGCCCGCTGGGCGGCGCCGCCAAAATGATATGCCAGAGCGGCCACAGCCCAGCTGATCGCCGGCGGGGTCGGGGTCGGGGTCGTCCATACCGTGGCCCAACCGTCTCTGAACCCAAACAGTGGATCGGGGTATTCCCTTTCATATCCTTCGGGGTCTCGGTCTTCAGCGA
The DNA here is from genome assembly GCA_029248525.1 of Candidatus Binatia bacterium. NCBI lineage: Bacteria > Candidatus Binatota > Binatia (SeqCode) > Binatia bacterium. The sequence continues at coordinate 251 of JAQWJE010000045.1, read as the reverse complement.
GAGGCCGTCGTAGCTTTCGGGAAAAAGCGTCAACTCGATGCCCACGCGTTTGCGAACCATGGAGGCAGGAGGCGGCCTTGGATCGCCATTCGCCCCTGAAGGCGCTAAATCTCGAGGCCCTTCGCTACGAGGCCGCGTAGCAAATTCGAGTTCTGCTACACGCGCAGCGCTTTGTGAGCGCCCGCCCGGCGGCGTCGCCGCCGCCGTTTGAGCCCGAAAACTGACCCGCCCAGCGGCTCTGCCACGGGCGG
>JAQWJE010000044.1 GCA_029248525.1 Candidatus Binatia bacterium | reverse complement strand
TACGGTGCTGCTTGGTCAGCGCCAGACGGTCGTTGCCCGCGTTCTCTTCCCTTCCAACAAAACCTTTTCGCCTCGTGCAGCGATTCTTGTGTCGAAAACGGCGGCTCTCGAGTTGCGGGCGGCAGGTTTGGCGGAGCGGGTTTTAATTCGTGGGTCTCGAGCCGTAAGTGGCAAGTGGCAAGTGGCGAGGGGCGAGGGGCTAGGGGATGCGGCCGAGTGGCCAGGGCGCGCGGCCGCGGCGTGGCGAAACAATCAGGGCGAAAATTGGCGAAGAACAATCGGGGAGGAAGAATTTGAGATACGACGTACAGCAAACGACCGGGGCAGGCGAATTCGAAGAGGCGTCTGTTGAGAAAAGCATCGAAGAGATCATCGGCGGGTTCGCGACAGCGCGTGGTCGCCATTGTCTGGTGGCTATCCTGCCGCATCTGGACCGCAGTTTGCTGCCTGGATTTTTCGAGGCCATGGACGAACTGCCGCCGGGCGAACCGATCGATGTGGTTCTGGCCAGTCATGGAGGCTGCATCGATACGGCCTATGTGATTGCTCGTGCTTTGGGCCGCCGCCGCGCACCTGTGACGATCTATGTCCCGATCTGCGCCAAGAGTGCGGCAACGTTGATCGCGCTGGTAGGTGATGATCTCGTGCTGGGCGCCATGGGAGAGTTGGGTCCGCTGGACGCCCAGTTCGATCATAAGCGAAGCGCGGATACTTCGATCAATTGCTCGGTGCTCTCGACCTTCAAGGCTTTCGAGCAGTCCGCTGGTATCTCGGTCGAACTTTTCGCCTCGGCGCTCTCTCGCGTGCAGGCCGAGACGGGAATGTCGCCTTTTGATGCATCTTCTCGCGCAGCAGAATTGACGGGCAACTTGATGGGGCGAGTCTACGAGCAGGTCGATCCCGTGAAGATCGCCGAATCCGCTCGCGCGCTGGAAGTCGCCACGCACTTCGGGGTTCGTCTGCTGACCCGATATCGCGCCGGATTCAGCCATGAGCAGGCCAAGGCACTTTTTCGCTCACTGGCGCACGACTATCCTTGCCATGGATTTCCGCTGGATCTGGAAGAGTTGTCCGAGCTCGGGGTCCCGGCCCGCGCGGGGCACGAGGAAGAGGCGCACCTGCTGGATCGAATAGGGCGACTCCTGCTGCCGATCGAAGGCCAGTTTCGAGCGCTGGGCGTGATTGAGCCTGAACAGGCGCAGCATGCAGAGATCGAGGAGGCCCGGGCCGAGGATACTGCGGCCGAGGATACTGGGGCCGAGGAGACAGGGGCCGAGGAACCAGAGACCGCAGAGTCTGGCTGTGCAACAGAAGAGAGCACGCAACCTGATATGGGTGTCGATGCCGCGGGGGCGCCGGCGCTGCGTCAGGAGCAGGCTCAGGAGCAGGTCTTCTCCTAGGCTTGATCCTGTCTTGCAAGATGGAGGAAGTGCCCCAGGCTGGGCGCAGCGGCTCCCGGGACTGCCGCCTGGCAACCCGGGGGCCGGCCCGCACCGCGAAAGCGCGCAAGCCGAGTCCGGAACAAAGGGGATCCGGATGATTCACATCAAATGGAGCAGACGAATGGCCTCGAGCGTGATAGCCGCGTCACAAGGAGATTGCAGATGAAAGTTGTATATGACCCTGCCTTTGATGGAGGTACCTGGCCAGGTCCGGTCCTGACGGACGGCGTTTCCGTCGGCGAGTTCCGGGTCGGGCCTCAAGGACTCTTGTCCCTGCTCGAGCTGCACCTGGGGCTTGGGGGGCGAACCACGGCCACCGCGGCCAGAGTGGCCGCAATCGCGGCTATGGTGGAGGACACCGAGGGCTTCTGGAGTGCTTCGGCCGACGCCGATCTTTTTGCCACGGCCCGGCGCCTGCTGGAGCAACGCGATCTCCTGCGTCTTGCCGGTTGGCAGGGCCAATCCTTCACCGATCGCCTCGGCGCGCTGGCGCAGGTCACCGATAGTGCTGCACCGGGGTGGCCGGATCGCATTGCCGCGGTTCTGGACCGACTGCGTGACCTGGGGGAATCGGTCGGCGCCATATGCGACGAGGTTGTGGTCCTGGAGCCCACTGACGACCAGCCCGGATTGTGGCAGGAATTGTTCGTCGCGCTGGGTGAGCATACCCGTGTGCGGCGAGAAACTCCCGCGAAGGCGGCGGCTACCGGAGACCTGAGCGCCGTGCGCGAGGGGACGGGGAACGTTGCCGTTGCCGGCGATGGCAGCGTTCAACTGGTGCGTGCCCACGGCCCGTTGCGCGCGGCAGACGATATCGCCGCGTGGTTGGCATCGCTGGGTCCGACAGAAATCGACCACACGTTGATCATCGGGGCCGATGCGACGCTGGATCGGGCGCTGGCACGACACGGCCTTCCTGTGGTGGGTGCTCCGTCGGATTCGTCCGACGTACCTCTGCTCCAGATCCTGCCGCTCGCGCTATCTCTGATTTGGGCGCCGGCGGACCCGCAACGTGCCCTGGAGTTGTTGAGCCTGCCGCAATCTCCCGTTCCCGGTGGCCTCAGACATCGGCTGGCCCGGGCCTTGGGTGAGTGGCCATCCACCCGCAGTGACGATTGGAAAACTGCGCTCGAACAGGGCCTCGCCGGAATCCCGGAGCCGCGACGCGAAAGGGTCGCGCGACGGATCGATGTTCTCTTTGGCGCCCGCACGGAACGCGATTCTGAATGTTCGCTCGAGGAAATCGAAAATCGAGTCGACGTGATCGCCGGGTGGGCACGAAGCCAGCTCGCATTCATGGAGCGCGGAGAGAAACTGGACGCGACACAAGAAGATTCTCCGCAACCTGATAATCTCCGTGCCGTGATTTCTTCGAGTGTGCCCGCCTGGGGTGCTCTCCTCGGTCAGTTGCGTATTTTTGGGGAACTACTGACCGCGACGAAAGCCAGCATGTTCTCCTCTGCCGAACTGGGCCGGCTCCTGTCGGCGGCGACCGCCGCAGTCTCGCTTCCGGCCGACAACCGGGCCGAATCCGGTTTCATTTCGGTCCGAGAGCCTGGTGCCGTCACCGCACCTGTGCGTCGAATCGTCTGGTGGCAGTGCACAGCATCGACCTGGTCGGAGCCGGCCCGTGCGGGTATTCCGCCCGGCGATATCAAGGCGTTGAACGCCGAAGGGATCCTTTTGCCGGACCGGGGCCAGCAGACGTCGACCGCTTTCGATCGCGCCATGCGCCCCCTTCTGATGGCCTCCGAACAGCTGGTGCTGGTTGCGCCGCACACCGAGGTTGACGGAACGGAGGCTTCCCCCCACCCGGTATGGGATGTCGTCGGGGCGCGACTCTCTTCCGAGACCGAGGCCAAAATCGTGCGAGCCGTCCCCCGAGGTGATCTCGATCAGCCGACACGCTCGTTGCGGAGCGCCGCGCGGGCACGTCAGGATTGGACAATCGATCCGTTGAGAGAGGTGAATTGGCCGGATCGGATTTCCCCAAGTGCAATTGGTCGCCTGCTCGGCTGCAGTTTTTCCTGGGCCGTGGAGAGAGTCGGAAGAGTCCGGCGGAATTTTCCAACCCGGCTACCCGAGGGCCCACTTCTGTTTGGTAGATTGGCTCACGAGGTGCTCGCTGAGGTTTTGCGCGAGGCAGCGGCCGCACCCGAAAAGGCGGTACCAGACGAGGCTGCCTTCCGTGCTGCCTTGCTTGCCGGCGTGATCTTCGATCGTGAGGCAACGCTGCGGGCAGCCTCCCTCTGTCTGCCCGGCGCGGAACGCGATCTCGCGGCGGCGAGATTCGCCGTGGTCGAAAGTGCCCGCGAAATCACGCGGCTGATGGGGGAGGCCGGGGCATATCCGTTCGCGGTCGAGACCGAAGTGGAGACGCCCTTTGATGCAGGAATGACTCTCAGAGGCACGCCTGACCTGGTGGTCGGTGCCGCGCAGGGAGTGGTCGATTATAAATGGGGCGGCGCAACGGGCCGGCGCAAAGAGATTGAGAACGGTGATGCCTATCAACTTGCTGCCTATTCCCGAATGCTCTCCTCGGGCCGTGACGCCAAAATCCCTTTCGCCTATTTCATACTCACTCGGCAGGAATTGCTGCCCGGACCCGGGATGCCGATCGGTGGGGCAGCTCTGGAGGGTCCCTCGCCGAAAGATTCATGGGAGAGAGTGGAGGACGCCGTGCAGCAGGCTCGGGAAGATTTGGATGGAGGTCGAATTGTGGCGCGCTATGAGGCCGCTGCAAGCCGTCCTTCCTGGCAGAGCAAAAAGGATGAAAAGCGAGGCCTCGAAATATCGCCGCCTTGCCAGTACTGCGATTTGGACGCCGTTTGCGGTCGTCGCTTCGCGCAGGGGGGTGGATCGTGAGTGGCGCAATTGAAATCGTGTCTGCGAGCGCAGGTACCGGCAAGACCTATGCGATCACCGAACGTCTGAAGGAGGCGTTGCTGAGCGGACAGGCGCGCCCGGAGGCGGTGGTCGTCACGACATTTACCCGCAAGGCGGCAGCCGAACTGCGCGAGCGGACTCGCAAGTCGCTTCTGGATGCCGGGCGCCTTGATTTGGCCCGTCGCCTGGGTGCAGCCCGAATCGGGACTGTCCATTCGGTTTGCGGGGGGCTGGTGGATGATCTCGCGCTGGAGTTGGGGTTGCCGCCGGGACTCCAGATTCTGGAAGGGGATGCGGCCGGTCGCGAATTGAACCGTGCGCTATCGAAAGCTGCCAGCCCCGAGCAGCAAAGCCAGCTTGCCGAAATTCAGAGCCGAATGCCGGAGGAGGACTGGGGACATGCGGTCAAGCGTCTGGTGGACAGTGCGCGGCTCTACGGTTTTTCTGCGGAAAAATTGCGTTCTGCGGCACGGGGAAGCACGGATGAGGTTCTCGCGATGCTGGGACAACGTGGCGATCAGGCCAAGATCGAATCCACGTTTCTTGAAGCTCTCAAGGCGGCCCGGAAGTATTTTGCAGGTTTCAAGAAGCCGACGGGCTATGTGAGCAAGGCACTCGACCGCGCACAGGGAATCGCCGACAGTTTTGACAAGCCATCAGGGACCCGTTGGTCGGAATGGAATTATTTTTGTTCTTTTGCGGAGAAAACTGCGGTTCAAAAAGAGGTCGAAGGCGGAAATCCTCTGGCGGCCCTCTGCGAGGCCGCCGAGCGGCATCGGGCGCATCCGGTATTGCACGACGATCTTCGGAACTGGATTACTTTGGTATTCGAAATCGCGGCGCAGGCTCTGGCGGATTATACCGAGCACAAACGGACACTGGGTGTCGTGGACTTCGTGGATCAGGAGACTTACGCGGTGCGTGCGTTGACGGACCCGGAGATTCGCGCCTCTCTGGAAGGCGATGTGGATCTGGTTCTCGTCGATGAGTTTCAGGATACCAGCCCGATTCAGCTCTAAATCTTCCTGCGATGGTCCGAGCTGGCACAAAGCAGCATCTGGGTTGGAGATCAGAAGCAGTCAATCTACGGGTTTCGCGAGGCGGATCCCGATCTGCTGGATCAAGCCGTCGCCGCGATCCTCGGCGACACGCTGCCGGAAACTCTGAATCAATCCTGGAGATCACGCCCTGATCTGGTCGATCGCACATCGAAGATCTTTGCCGATGCCTTCGCTGCACACGGCGTCTCCGAGGATCTGGTGCGGATTACCGCAGCCATGTCCGAGGAGCCGGCAGGGTTGGGCCCGGTTCTGGAACGCTGGCAACTGGAGAAGGCCAAGGCTGCCGACTTTCCATCGACCGTCGCCGACGGATTGCGGCAACTTCTGGATGACGACGAGGTTCGGGTCCGGGATCCGTTGACTGAGGAGGTCCGTGCCGTGGAGCCTCGTGACGTGGCGATCATCTGTCGGCGCGGGGAGAAGGCATTGGGTGTGGCGAATGCCCTCGAAGACGCCGGGATCCCGGCCAATGTCGAGCGCAAGCGGCTGGTCGATACCCACGAGTGTGCGGTGGTACTGGCGGGGCTCGCACTCTGGGTGGACCCGAAGGATTCGCTGGCTCTTGCGGAATTGGCGCGCTTGCTGGGGGGCAGTGATCCGGACGAATGGCTGTCCGAACTGCTGTCGCCTGTTGGCGATGCCGACTTGGCCGCGCAGGCCGCTCTGGCGCAATTGCCGAAATCTGTCGAAGAACTCCGGGCACGGCAGGATGAAGCCTCGATCGCGGGATTGCCGGCAGCGATCGAGCGGGTTGTGGAGATTCTGGAATTGCGCGAGCTGTGCCTGTCCTGGGGTAACGCCGAGCAGAGATTGGCGAACCTGGATGCCCTGCGGGCCTACGGCGTCCGATTTGCGGAAGAGACGATTTCAAGCGGCGGCGTTCCGACGATTCCGGGTCTGCTGGACCATCTTGCTCGGCAGGATTCTCGCGACGAGAAGGATCGCAGCGACATGCAAGGCGTGCCGGTCGATCGCCCCGGTGTGACGGTGATGACCTATCATGCGGCGAAAGGCCTTGAGTGGCCGGTGGTGATTCTGCTGGAAACCGACTGGAGCAGGGACCCACAGATCCTTGGAGTGTCGCTGTCCTGGAATGAGGAGATATCGATGAGCCTGGATTCTCCTCGCGCAGGTCGCAGTGCGCGCTATTGGCCCAATCCCTATTCCAGGAATACGAAAAACTCGCTGTTTCACGAAAAGGCCAACGATCATCCGGACGCGAGGGCCGCGCGCGAGAGAGCCGAGAAGGAGGCGCTCCGCGTTCTTTACGTCGGGTGGACGCGCGCCCGCGATCGTCTGGTTCTGGCCAGCGAGGCGGACAAGCTGGACAAGGGCATGCTGGGCCACCTGGCAACGACGGCCCTTGCTGAGCCCACAGAAACGAGCGCGCGCGAAGAAGGCGGCGAGGTTCTCGAAGGCTCGGTCAACTGGGGCGGCGGGCAGTCAATTCGAATACCGCTGCGCACAGGCGCGATCCGCTCACCCCAACGCCCCGAACCCCGGCCGGGCCGTGGACCCGTGGCTGCGGGCCGCGCCAGCTTTTCGCCGGCGCGCATTCCTGCTTCCGAGATCCGCGCGGCGGGCGAGGTCAAGGATCAGGTGGCTCTGGGTTCTGCGATCGCGTTGGCCGGAAGCCCGGATATGCGTGATCTGGGAGAGGCGTTGCACGGTTTTCTCGCGGTCGATCGTCCCGGCTATGCAACCGAGCTGCGTCAGCAACTGGCGCGTGACCTTCTGGGTCGCTGGTGCGTGGCCGATACCCTCTCGGTGGACTCGCTGCTGGAGGTGGGAGATCGGCTCGTAGAGTTTGTGCGGGAGCGCTGGCCCGAGGCCCGGTGGCATCGGGAACTTCCGCTGCAGATGCGACGCGACGACGGCACGGTGGTTGCGGGCATCGCGGACCTGGTTCTCGAGACCGCCGACGAATGTGTCGTGATCGACCACAAAAGCTTCCCGGGTGGACTGAGTGAGGACCCGGAGCGGGTCGAGGAGTTCAGTGGCCAGCTGGGGGCCTACGTCTCGATCATGTCGCGGGCCTGTCCGGGCAAGGAACTTTCGGCTTGGGTCCACCAGGGGATTGCGGGGAAGATGGTGCGGCTGCGGTAGGAGGTCACAGGAGAGGCTAGGCGAATCGCGCAGGGGGCCAGCCTGCGCCCCGAGTGTGGTGTCGCAAGAGGCTGCAGGGAAGTCCGACGTGCCCCGCGGAGCTATCGGATCGCAGGAAGGCCTCGTCTGCTTCTTTTTTCTTGCCCTGTTTGTGCAGGGCGATGCCCAGCAAGGCGTAGATTCGCATGGCGTCGAAACTGTCCCGGGTCTGGATCCGCCGCAATTTCTCCTCGGCGTCGGCATAGCGACCCATTTCCAGATACAGGTTGGCAAGATGATCGAGCGTGTCCGAGTAATTCGCATGCTCGATGCCCAGCAGTGCGGCCTCGAGCTTCAGGACCTGTTTGTAGCAAGCCTCGGCCAGTTGGTGTTCGCCTGTTCGCTGGTAGGCGAGGGCGAGATTGAAGTACGCCGTGCAGATGTCGTGGGTGGGGCCTTCGGTGATCTCGCGAAAGAGGGCGTCTTTGGCCGGAGGCAGTGCCTCTGCGTATTGTTCTCTCTCCAGAAGGGCTTCGATAGTTGCGTTTTGCTGGGCGAGGCTAGGCGTGCTCATTCTGACTTGGTGATCTATTTCACGATGAGTTGCAATGGATTGGGCGCGGGCGTGAGCGGTGTTTGCAAGGTTTCAGTTCGTTTCGT